>JAJZAR010000002.1 GCA_021799315.1 Thermoplasmata archaeon
AATAAATTGACGCTTTAATTAAAAAAAAATTTAAAGAACGTATGGAAACGAAAAAATAACAGAAAAGGTCTTTAGGGCTATTTCTCAGATTTATTCTTGTCATTAGTCAATACATACCTGTGAAAAAATTTCAAGTAAACATCAAGGGAATTCAAAATTTTTGATTCGGCTTTACTCAGATGTTCCTGCATTGTTGCCGTGGTGATTTCATTTAATTTTGCCAGCTGTTCTATCTTCACTCTCTTTGGTATGTCAAAGTACCCTGAAGATAGGGCATCTGAAAAATAGCGTAACTGTTTCTCTGTCAAATTGGAGAATATTTCCGACATCTGAACATTCCACAAACTTCTCAAATCATTTTCCAGAACAGTCTTTTTACTCATAACCTCGATTTCCGCTACCCTGGAAAATATGTTAAATATCTGATTTGCTTTTTCGCTATCCATGCAAACAACATCTAAAAGTTCGTATGCGTTTTCATAGATTACGGGCGGTCTGATCATGCATCCCACAGATTCTGCCATTCTGATAGTAGAATTTTTTAAGCTGCATTTGCAGGAAAGCATAACTGTCACATAATTATGGCCCCAGAGAAGGGACATAACTTTGCTTCCCAATCCTTCTGCAAACGAATAAATGTTATCTTTCCACTGAGTTTCATCTAAATGTTCTCCATGGATTTCAAGATAATCTGTGTAAGAATTGCACCATCTGAATATTTTTACATCTGGAAATTTAATGGAAACTGGCTCAAATGGCAAATTATGCCGCAATTTTAGTCTCATCTCTTCCATGTATAACCATTACACAATGGCTTAATATATATACCTAACCAAGACATACTATTATGGTGATAAAATGACAAACGTGATAGTAGAACACAGATGGAAGCCAAAGGAAAAGGATGAGGTTGTTAAGGTTGTTGGAGGCATAGTCGATATGGCTAAGACCGGAAAGTTGCCCGAAGGATTTAAACTGAATTCCATTCAGCTCGTTGGTTCTGAAGACATGGCCATTTGCAACTGGGAAGCCCCAAGCGCTGAAGCAATGAGAGGTCTTCTAGAGAAAGTAAACCCGCCAACAAAGCATAAAGTCTACGAATCCACTAAGATTTTTTAATACTCAGACACTTGTTTTGTAGAGATCGCCTTTAATCAGGCGATGAATTTTTTTTAAAAAAAAGTCATATATTATAGTTAGACACTTCTTTATTCACGCGTTGAGACTGATGGGTATTTTCTTACTTTTAATTTAAACAATGCGGAAACCGGGATTTGAACCCGGGTTAAGGGCTTGGGAAGCCCCTGTGATAACCACTACACTATTCCCGCTAGAATTCCGTATGCAATGTAATATTAAAAAAATTTGGATTGGTACTCAGTACCATCCTCTGGCTTTCATGGCATCTGCTACTCTCTGTATGGATATAACATATGCACCAGTTCTTGGGTCCGTTTTGAACTTTTCAGCCGTTGACAGAACGGCTTCGGCTGCAACCGTCATCTTCTTATCCAGCTTCTCATAGACCTCTTCTCTTGTCCAGTAGTATCCTCCAACGTTCTGTACCCACTCAAAGTAGGAAACAGTAACTCCTCCTGCATTTGCAAGGAAGTCTGGCAATACCAGAACATTGTTTTTGTGCAATATCTCGTCTGCTTCAGGTGTGGTAGGCCCATTGGCAAGCTCAAGAACAATCTTTGCCTTTATTTTAGATGCGTTCTTTGAGGTAATCTGATTTTCTATTGCAGCTGGTATGAGCACATCAACGCCAAGTTCTAAGAGCTCCTCATTTGAAATGTTCTTTGTTCCAGGCAGTCCTTGAACTGAACCGGTTTTCTGTTTGTGTTTCAAAATCTCATCGAAATTGAGGCCTTTTTCTGAGTATATACCGCCTTTTGTGTCGGATATAGCAACAACCTTTGATCCAAAATGCTCCTTAACAAGTGTCATTGCAAACTGTCCTGCGTTTCCGAAACCTTGAACTGCAACAGTAGCCTTTGATAGATCAATACCCTTTTTCTTTGCTCCAACTTTCAGCACATACATACCTCCCTTTGCCGTTGCATCTCCTCTTCCAGCAGATCCGCCCAATGTGAGAGGTTTGCCAGTTATGACGCCTGGTGCAGATACTCTTTTTATGGTCTCATATTCATCCATCATCCAGGCCATTATCTGAGGTGTTGTATACACATCAGGGGCAGGCACATCAATTTCTGGTCCTATGAAATCAGCAAAGGCTCTTACGTATGCTCTGCTCAATCTTTCCAACTCACCTACACTCAATTCCTTGGGGTTGCATATAACTCCTCCTTTTGCACCACCAAGAGGTATGTCTACCACTGCAGTTTTCCATGTCATCCATGCGGACAGAGCCTTAACCGTGGAGAGAGTCTCATCTGGATGGAATCTTATTCCACCTTTCGTTGGTCCTCTTGCATTGTTATAATGAACTCTAAATCCCTTGAAAACTTTTACTTTTCCATTATCCATTTTTACTGGTAAACTTACCTGTAGAATCTGCTGTGGTTCTCTAAGAATCTCTAACGCTTCATTGTCTAGCTTCATCACTTTCGCTGCTTTTTCTAATTGCTTCAAAGCAATATCAAAAGAATCTAAATCTTCCGCCATATTATCACCTTTCGGTACATTGGATATGCTATACAGGCTTTAAAAGTTTCAGTATTTTATAAAGGTCTTACAAAAAATGCATGTTACTATATATCACACTAAATAGTAAAATATACATGATAAAATTTAAAAAAAAGAATTATAGACTCGCAGTAACTTCAAGCTCCACGAGTGCATTAACGTTAGGCATTGAGCATAAGACTGTTGTCCTTGCGGGCATAACCTTTTCAAAGGCATCTTTGAATAACTCATTCATCTGGGAAAAATCTTCTGTTCTCTTCAGGTAAACAACTACTCTCACAATATTCTCTTTATGTATTTTTACCTCTGAGAGAATACGTTCCACATTGGAGAGTGCCTTTTTAAATTGGGATTTAAAATCTTCATGATTGTCATCAGATACTCCAAGTTGTCCAGATAGAAAGGCAAATCCTCCTGAAACAACGCAATGGGCGTATGGACCTGCCCTTCCCAATTCCTTAACAACAATACTTTCTTTCGACATAGCCAATGATTCAATTTATGTTTATAACCATGTCTGTTAAATATAATCTGCTTCAAGGTGCCCTATTAAAGGAACTTGCCGTTTAATATATATTTTTGCAATCCCAGTCAAATTAAGGCGATTTAAATTACGGCTAATCTTCTCAATAATTTGTGGATCTTAATAGCAGCTGTTCTTGTATTCTCTATGACGATCTCCGTGGGCTTTCTGGAAGTTGGGGAACTGGGGAGAAAGTTTGACAGAAGTCTGTATAAAACCATTGTTATCACCGTTCTCAGCCTTTTTGTAATGGGGTTTATCGGTTTCAACATTGCATTTGGCCCTGCATATGATGGTATCATAGGTAATCCTCTATATACTCATATATTCTTGGGAATGTTTTCGACCTCGTTTTCTCGTGGGTTGACCAGTGTATATTCATTAACTGGGGCATCATTCTTCAACGCTGGTGGGTTGTATACCAGTACATTCTTCCTGTTTGAAACTGCCTGTGCTTCTGTGACACTTGCACTTGTTGGCGTTGTTGTCATGAAGAAAGTTAAGCTATCATCCTTTGCCATCTATTCTGTTTTTTATTTTGCTGTTATATGGACTTTGCCCGCAGCCTGGATATGGAATCCCACCGGTTGGCTCTATGTCATGGGCGTGAGAGATTTTGCAGGCGGTCTTGTGGTTCACGGTGCTGCTGGGTTTGCTGCACTGGCAATTCTTGTGAGAATTTGGCAGGAAGAAAGGAAACAGGGCTTAAAAGAATCTAAGCAGATTGGCTACAATCTCAGTTCAGGGTGGCTTACCCTCTCCATCATCCTTCTATGGATCGGCTGGTTTGGTTTCAATCCCGGTACTGAACTGACATTTAATTCAGAAACTATCGTCGTGGTGATCACCACTTTTCTATCTGCCGCCAGTTCTATGATAACGACCATTTTGATCAAGTACTTACTTACAAGAAAGGACCCTGGTCTCTTATACGCAGTGAATGGGATTCTCATGGGTCTTATTGTAATAACGCCTCTGGCCGGATTTGTGAGTCCGGGAAGTGCTGTGGTGATTGGACTTCTCAGTGGACCATTGTTTCTATTTGCAGAGTGGATATTTAACAAACCAAAATGGTATAGTGATCCGGTAGGTGTATTGGAATGCCATATGGCTGGAGGTGTAACAGGTCTTCTGCTCATTGCTTTCTTCACCCAAACTGCCTTTGCCGGTGCTTCAGGTGCCCCTAATTTGCCATCTGGGTTATTCTTTGGAGGAGGACTTGCTGCTATGCATCAATTAGGTCTCGAAGCCTTTGCAGTGGTTGTTGTGGGAGCGTTCGTGTTTTCCATTTCATACCTTGTTATATACTTTATAAGTAAGATTTCAAAGGGCATTCTTATAAAAGAAGAATACGACTAAAGTTCAAGGTAACAGATCTGAGTCCTCCCTAACTATCATCTGTGGATTGGCGACATTTTCGTTCCTAGTATGAACGGGTATGGATAATACTACGTTTTCTTTGAGTGGTCACCTTTTATATAAACTGTCATCGGCCCCTCTCTAAAAAATGTAAAATATATCTTTGTCGATGTTTGGATGACTCAAGTAGGGTAATTCTAGGTTTGAAGCAGAAAGGAAATCTGACAAGGAAACTGAGAAAAATTTTTATCCCGACTTCCGGATTCGAACCAGAGACCTGCGGATTACGGCGGTTGGAACTTGCCGTTTTCCCCTCTACAGTCCGCCGCTCTACCAGCTGAGCTAAGTCGGGTGTACAACCATAGTCATGCTTTGATAAAAATATTTTCCATTTATGCACGTATTTACTGTTAAAAATGTCAAGTGGAATCCTTATTGATGAGACTTAAACGGGGTGAAATATTTAATTGATGTTAAAATTGCCTTTGTATGACAATGGAACCAATGAATTTCAATGACATCGAGGAAAAGGGGTACACAAAGATAAAAAATCACGGGATGATTGCAAACAACAGAACAGCAGCCCTGGTATCCATGAATGGAAACGTGGACTGGTTGTGCTTACCAAACTTTTCATCGGATCCAGCATTTGACTCCATATTAGACAAAAACAAAGGGGGTTTCTTTTCAACGAGACCTCATGATCTTAACGGAGTTACTGTGAAACAGGAATATGAAAAAAGAACGATGGTACTAAAAACCAGTTTCTACAAAAATGAAAAAGAGGTTTTAAGATTAACAGATTTCCTGCCTGCAACTGAGTACCCAAGCATAAATTTTCCCGAAATGCACAGGTTGGTAGAATCTTTCGAAACAAAGATAGAAGTGGATATCCTTCTAAAAGCAACACTGGATTACAGAATATCCCCCGTGAATATTACAATAATGGAAGGCGGTGCAGTTTACAGGAAAAATTCAAGGAAGATTGGAATTTTCACAAATGCAAAGCTTACAAGTGAAAATGAATTAATAAAAGGCAAGCTTTACATGAGTGAACATCAGAAAGAGTGGGTTGTTATTGCCTATAATATGTCAGATGAAACGCTTTCCAATTTTAAATCTGATTATCGGTTAAAGGATACCATAGATTACTGGCGTAATTTTACAAACAAAAGCAATTATAACGGCATAATGAAGGATGTGGCCCTCAGGTCAGGAATTACGTTGAGAGGTCTATTCTACGATCCATCTGGGATGATGGTCGCATCTCCAACATCAAGTTTACCGGAATGTCTTGGAGGAGAGAGAAATTGGGACTATAGATATTCATGGGTTAGAGACACCTCCTATGTAATAGAAGCTCTTTCAATGTTAGGGCTTCAGGAAGCTGCCACGAATTATCTGTATGATATGATGAAAATTATAGAGACCAGCGATGAAATCAATGTGCTTTATAAGCTTGAAGCATCAGATAAACTGGAGGAATATGAGCTGGACTACGAAGGATATATGGGTTCAAGCCCCGTTAGGATGGGTAACCTTGCTTCCAAGCAATTTCAACTTGACGTATACGGGTCAATAATCAATGCAGTGTTCCATTTGGGAGACATTGGAGGGACTGTTACAGCGTATATGTGGGATTTTGTGGTAAAGGTTGTTGATAAGATTGAGCATATATGGCAGAGTCCAGACTCCAGCATATGGGAGTTTAGAACCCCGAGGAAGCATTATGTTTACTCTAAGGTCATGTGCTGGTTAGGGATAGATCGGGCAATTCAACTTGGTAAAAGGAAGGAATTTTTATCAAATTTCGATCACTGGGAGCACTTGAAAGACATTATTAAAAAAGACATATTGGAGAATGGTGTGGATCCCGAGACGGGTTCACTCGTTCAATATTACGGTGCAAAGGATGTGGACGCATCTTTGTTGAGAGTATCTCTTACAGGCTTTCTGGATTCCAACGATCCTATTATTCACAACACTGTTAATCGAATAAAAAAGGAACTCATGGGCAGAGATTATCTGATCAAAAGATACAACAATGATGATGGTCTGTCATGCCCTGACAACGCATTTCTCCTCATGTCTTTCTGGTATGTTGAGGTGCTTATAGATCAGAACAAGGTGGATGAAGCCAAAGATGTATTGACCTCATTGTTATCAAAGGGTAATCATTTGAAATTATTCTCTGAGGAAATTGATATGAAAACACTTGAACCCATAGGAAACTTTCCTCAGGCAATTACCCATCTCGGGGTTATAAGGGCCATATGCAAGCTTAATAAAAAGTTAAAAAATAATTGAATCAGTGGTGTTCTTTAAGAATATAATCGCTTTTGAACTGTTCTATTTCTTTTATATTCCCCTTGATTTCTTCTATGTGACTTGCAAGGTCCTGCATGATTTCGTCAAGTATTTCATCAAAGGATTTTGAAAGTCTGTATCCATGAACAGGTCTTCCCTTTCCCTCTTTCTTCATGTTTCTTTTATTTATCCATCCTCTCCTTCTCAACCACTGCATGGCTATGGAGACCTCAGGTTGCCTCAGACCAGCTTCTCTTTCGATTTCTATACTGGTTACTTCTTCCTTACCTCTTGTATAAACAAGAGTGTATGCAACACTTCTAGGTATTCTGGATTCTATCAAAATCTTTCCCAATTTGTTGGCTTCTTCATTAAGAGTCATACGCAATCACGTTTAATATTAAATTTAAATATATACTCTTTTCTAATATTTTTAAAAAATATATACATCTTTTCTCAATCTTTTGAAAGTGCCTCTAGTTTACTTATGATAGTGTAAAGAGACTCCCTGCCATGAGAAGGTACATTTGGGTCATTGGAAATATCATCCAGCATTGAGATTGCAGTTGCGCATCTTATATCAAGGCTTGTTTTCTGGCTTTCAAGTTTTGTTCTCGCATCCTGTGCATTTTTCCTAACATTTTTTGGTACAGACGAATCCTGTGACAGCTCTTCAAGTAGATACACTACTTCATTATATAGCGTTGAATTCATAACATCACTCCACAAATACTCTTTTATTTTCTTTTTTGATACTCACGACCATCATTGTCTTGGATTCCTTGACACCAGATATTTTACTAAGTTTATTCAGCATATAGCGTTGAAATTCATTGTAGTCAGGGAATCTAACCTTTACAAGTATGTCAAAGTTTCCTGTGATAACGAACACGTCCTCAACATGGGGTTCTGAGACAATATCTGCGGCGATATTTTCAACTCTGCTAATGTCAACAGTCAGACCTACTATTGCCGTGACTATCTTTCTGTCGAAAACGCGGTCAAATTCATGTTCAAGTATGTCGTTTTGCATTAAGGTCCCTCTCAAAAAGTAATAGGGTATATCAATCTTGATTTTAACGTTTTACACTGAACGCTATTATTTTTTGCTTACGCCGAATAATTCTTCCTCAGTGCCGTTTTCGCTGCCAAATATAACTTTCTGTATCATACCGCAGAAGATACCCACCTCAACTACCCCCGGTATCGTCTTTATCTGAGCCTCCAGGAGTTTGGGGTTATCAATAAGTCCAAAGTCTGCGTCGCATATCAGGTTCCCATTGTCGCTGATCCTTCGTTCACCCATTCTTTCTAACACTCTGGAACCAAGAGCTTCTATGTTCGCAATTGTCCGTTCATACAGAAATGGTACAACTTCCACTGGCACCTTGAACTTCCCTAATTTGGTGACCTTTTTTGATATATCCGCAATTATGCACACAAAATTGCTATTTCTCGCGACGATCTTTTCCCTCGTGAGTGCACCTCCTCCCCCTTTTATGAGATTACCATAGGGATCAATTTCATCAGTTCCATCTATATCCAGTAATATGGGCCCTGTGACTTTGTTAGACACTGAAAATCCTCTATCTAAAAGCTTTTTTTCAGTGTCTCGAGAAGTAGGAACAAAGACATTGTCCTTAAACTTTTCAGGAGTATTTGACATCAATTCAATCAATCGCGTAACCGTTGACCCCGTGCCAATGCCAACAAATCCACTCGATGGGATAAGAGGCAGAGAAGCCTTTGCTGAATTTAGTTTTAAGTCGACATTATTCATGTTTATGACTGTTATCTCTTTAAATTTAATTAAGTCATACGTTTCCCATGGAACTTACACCTAAATCATGGAAGAGCAGTTATACCGAGATGGAAAGATTAGTTCTCCCAGCAGATACCAACGTATTTAGCTCCCTATACGGCGGTAGGCTCATGGAATGGGTTGACAATGTAGGCTCAATCGTTGCTTTTAAGCATTGCAGGACAAAAACCGTAACGGGAAGTATTGATAGCCTCTTCTTTCTGGCACCCATACATCTTGGATATATTGTAAAAATGCAGGGTAGATTGAATTATACGACAGACAGATCAATGGAAATAGAAGTTGATGTATCCGCTCAGGACGCATTTACGGGAAGGGAGCGTTTCACAACAAAAGCTTATCTGACCTATGTGGCAATAGATGATGATGGCAAATCTATTTCTGTTCCTCAACTGCTAATGGAGGACGATGATGCCAAAGCAAGATTTAAGGCAGGGCAGGAAAGGAGCATAAGAAGAATGGACCTTCTCTCTTCAGTCCGCAAGGAAGCCCAAAATTTCGATAAAGCACATTAATTGCACATAAGAACAATATATATTCCCATGAAAACTTCAAGGCTCTATTATGTCCTTGATTTACAGAATACATGAATTAACGATGACAACAGTTGCGAATTCATTAACTGATGTCATGTCTAGGTTAATGACCATAGTTGTAGGTGTATCTGCTGTAGTAATAGCCATCCTTTGGATTCCAATTGCCATATCTTTTTTCAGCACGGATGAACAGAAGAGATATATTGCATATTCAAGAGCTAAAAATGCGGCAATAGGAACACTTATTTTTGTTCTTGCTGTTAGTGGAACACTCTATGCCCTATTCCATTACATAGCTGTGGGATAAATTGCAGTTGATTGGATCCGTTCTATCGTCTCTGGCGGTAGTCATACTAGCAATAGAGTTTCTAATATCGTCTCAATTCTGGAGTCTGGCAATCCATCAGGGTCTTGAAAGCAAATACGCATTTCTGTATTTTGAAGATTTCAATACGGCAGTGAATAATTTCCACAGTGAAATTATGGCTTTGCTGCCTATAATTTTCCTTTTATGTGCAATCTATCTGGCACTGTATCTTTTCCTTTCCGATAAACCTGAATTTATGCAGACAGCATATAAAGGCATAATCAGCATCATAATTTTCTTCCTCTCCGAACTCTTTCTGAACAAATTGTCTTTTCTTGTCCAGTATGGAAGTTCTTTTCTTCTTTCTCTGTCTCCACACTGGGCATCTTATTTCTCGGAGTCATACATGCTCTACAATATTCACTATTTTAGCAGTGGTAGCAATTCTGTAATGGAGATTATTCTTGATGGCATATATGTCTCTTCATCCATTTCCGTTCTATTCTTTCTGATGGTCAGGGTGGCGATTCTCATTGTACTATATCTGGTCCTTCCCTTAATTACGCCATTATATTTCATCGGACATTTGAAAGGTTATGTTTTCAGATTTTGGACTCTATATTTACAACTCTTGTTTTCTCCAATCATTATTCTTTTTGTTCTATATCTCTACATAAATTTCACCGGTAATTTTTTCATTCAGATGGGATTTCTCCTCCTTCTCACAATTCTTCCATCAAGTTTTATATACACTGCCTACAGAATGGGTTCAGGCCGAAGTGGCCTCGGCACCAGCTTCTTGATGTGGTCAGGTATGGACGTTCTGAGTGAGGGAGTAGGACTTGGGGTAAGGGCCGGAAACAGGATTAGGGCCAATTCAAAAGAGAAGCTCAGAGAAGCTGCTCCCGAGTTGCATATGGGTAACATTTTAGGACTGACGAATCGAGGTAAGGAAGACTATGAGCAGAGATAATTTTTCTCAGTTGATTCCACTATCTAATATATTCAATCAGGGTGGGAAGAACAAACCCGTATGGGTTCCGTCAATTATGTTGCTATTGGCCATTTTTCTTTTACTATTCTACTCTGGAATGCTACGGCTCGTACCCTATGTTCTTACCTTTGCATTCATCATTACAATCGCATTCTTTTTAAGAAATAGAAAAATAGATTTGCACACACAGGCATTTAATTCCTATGGGTTTCTAAAGGGAAAAACAGTATTTTCCATTCGTTCAGACTTCAGATGGGATTCTACAGTTGATGAAATTAGAAATAACTTTTCTCAAATAAACGATGCTTTAAAATCTACAGAAAGCAGTTTTACCATAATTACAGTACCGGCCCAGGACTGTGCGGATTTTAAGCTCTCCCACAGCGAAAAAGAGGAATTGAACGTAGTCTTCTCCTCATATTTGATTTTAGATGGGGATAGTGGAGAACACGATGGTTTTATAAAGCAAATGAGAGTCTACGGGATCTCCCTTGAAAGGAAGAACGTTAACGAGTTATACACCTACTTTGATAAAATTATGGCGGGAAATTTACAGAGAAGGAGGAACTTTATCAAAGGAAAAACCAATTTTTCCATGTCCACAATTTCCCAGAGCTTTAAAAGGAGTCATTATCAAGCATCAAGACTCTTAGATTCTCTACCTTTTTCATGTATAACAATTACAAATTTTATCTTGCAAAAGAAGAGTTCTGATATTATACAAAAGGAAATTTCAAAAATTCTTGCAAAGAGCAGATTGCGCAGTGAAAGAAATCTACCTGAAGGTGAGCAGAATGTTTTGAGGAGAGAATCTGCTTTGGAGATAAGGAACGATAGTTCTGAATGGTTGTACAGTATCCAGCAGTCATTTATTCTTTCAAGTAAACAGTCATACAAACTTAAGAGTATGCAAGATGAATTGAGCAATATGTGTGAATCATGGGGACTATCACTTTCTTTACCTGATCACAGGAACAATAAACTTATGGAGAAATTATTCACGGGAAAATTTATACGATTTCTCCAGACTCCCAACAAATTGTGTGCTTTTTTCACATTTCTCACTGAGGAAAAAGAAGACGGTATAATAATAGGCAAAGATAGTCAGACAGATAAACCTGTACATTTCGACCCTTTCCTTAAGGGAAGCTATAATATCATTGCCATGGGAGAGACAGGATCAGGAAAGAGCTTCTTTTCAATGCTGTTTCTGAGGAGAATGGTGATTGAAAAAAGAGTGAAGCACATAATGATTCTGGACGTGCTCAATGAATACAATCCAAAAACATGGGAGGAACTGTGTACAGAGAATGCAGTTGGGATCAGGATACTGAAAATTGAAGATGGTGAAGTTGTAAAAGCAATGGAAGAGGCAATGGACTTCCTAAAATCCTTGGAGGGTGAAGAGAAAATTATAGTTATAGAAGAAGCTCACGTATTCCTGAACCATTCATATGCCAGTACAGTTCTGGCTCAAATTGTTAAAGTATCAAGGCACTTCAGGTGTTGTGTATTTACCATATCACAGGATGCAAATGATATTACATCAGAAGAAGGCAAGAAGATCCTAAATAATTCAAATTCTGTTTTCATTTTCAGGAATAAGCTTATGGGAGCACTTGAGAAGTTCGGCATAAATATCTCCGAGTTCGGATACGGAAAGGATCAGCTTTCACTTCATGGTGGAAGGAATAGCCAATTTTCAGAATCATTCTTTTATTCAAACCACAAACTGAGAAAAATTGTCATCTCTGCTTCGTCCGGAGAGAATGGAATATCCTATTGATCGTAAGCTCCTGATTTAATGTATCCTACCCCAAGAAGCCCAAAAACAGCCATTGGTAAACAGAATGCGTATATACCTGGGTCCGTCCATGTATCGAATAAGATTGACCAGACAAGGTAAAAAAATACTCCTATTGCTAGGAATATCATACTTACTGCAAGAAGAGCATTTTTGTATGTAATAGTCGCTTTTTTATTATCTGGACTTGGTAAAGCCTCCATTGTCAACCCATACTGAATCATTCTATTTAACACTTGTTAGAAGGAATTCCACATTTGCCTGACCGTGAGGAACTAGGAAATATTCGAAGTAAATTATACGCATTTGTTATGGGTGAACTATCAAAATTATAAAATAAAATCTCATGAAGTCATGGGTGACCTCATCCTCCATGTTTCAGAAGTGGATTTCCCACTAAAAATTTTTAAAATATCAAGGAAATTTATGGGATTCAATTTGATATTTTCGTAATTATTTGAACTAAAATGTCATAAATTTTAATTAAAGCGATGTAATTCCTTCTGGATGGTTGATGAAGCTGCTTCTTATTTTAACTGTACTGATCGCGAAAGAGCAATTTTTGAGGCAGGCATCAAGTTAGGGTCTATCTATCACCAGTACGTTGGTGTTCCTATGAATCAGTCTAACATTGATGCCATGGAACAGGCAATTCAAAAGAGTGTTATGGTACAACCTTTTGTCAAGTCAGCAACGGTTAGCATCGACAGGAATATGGTAAAAAAGTCCACAGGTCATTACAAATATGGCACGCTCAAGGGAGAAATGCTGAATGTAACTCTTGAGGTGGAATATAACAATCAAGCTGTTCGGGCGAGAATGGAGTATGTAGAGAAATTGGATTACCCTCTTATGTTTTTGGAGTAAAAAATGGCAGTAAAAATTGGAATAACTGGGCCAGTTGGCGCAATAAAGGCTGAAGCCTTGAAAAAGATAATGGAAATGTTGGACAATCAGCAGAAGATTGTTCAGGGTGTGTTAGTGAGTGAAGTATTTACAAACAATAAGCTCACTGGTTATACGATATTTGATATATATTCAAAGAAAAAGGCTCAATTTGCAGATATTAGCCTTGTTTCAAGAATAAAAATAGATAAAATTGGGGTTGATACAAGAATTCTGGAAGAAGTCCTGATACCAAGTCTTCAGAGAGCAAGAGAACAGGCAGATGTCATTGTTATTGATGAGATTGGGAAACTGGAAATGACATCAAAGAATGTGCAAAAGGAAATAAATGATACGTTAAATTTCACAAAGCCCATGATAGTGACTGTACATAAAAAATCGAGAAACCCCGTACTTCAGGAGATCAGAGCGCTGGAAGGTGTCAGGGTATTTGATATCACACCAATCAACAGGAGTCTTCTACCTTACAGGGTGATGAAAGTAATAACTGGAGAGGAGCCCATATGAAATCTTTTGTTCTTTCGTATAATAGTCTTGCAGTCCTATGATGAATATACCTCTCGCAGCAATTAATTTATTTCTAAAAATAAGAAGAATGAAGACGGTGGGGGTTTATGCATCTAATGATATCCAGAGGTAAAAGTTCCGGCGATACTAAAGAAATAAACCTGGCGAAGAACACTAATTGTTACTGTGTAATAAAGGGTTGTAACATTCTCATTATACGTGCTAAATTTGCCGGAATTTGCTGTTTACTAATAAGAAATGTTATGGCATACACGAAAGGTTTCAAGTACACGGATTTGGAAGCTGCTTCAATTGAGGTTGAAAATAATGTCATTTGATTCAGGAGATGGATCAAATTCTCCTGAAAATGGAGGGCAATATACGGAAGGCAAGGCCAAAATTGAACATTTAAGTAATCTTAAAATTAGTGGACCAGGGTCAAAGTCTTCTGGATTTCTCAATAGTTCACAGTTACTTAACAGGGATATCACCGTCATGCTCTTGAATACTTTGAGGCCAAAACTATACCTCGATGGGTTCAGTGCAACAGGCATACGCGCTATCAGGGCAAACCTTGAGGCAGATATTCGTACCGTTGCAGTTGAAAGAAATTATAGAACATACCAGATATTGCTGAGCAATCTTCAAGAAAATAACGTCACCGCTGAAACATATATGGACTCTTTTGAATCAGTTGTGTCCAGATTCAGATTCGACTTCATAGATGTTGACCCTTATGGGTCAATTGTGCCATATGTGGATACTGCTCTGAACTATTCTACAAATAATGGATACATTGGGTTCACAGCCACAGACTTAAGTGTTTTAACAGGTTCAATTGAAGAGAAGAATATGCGAAGATACGGTTCCAGAATGCCAAACAATTCTATGAGGCACGAATTTGGATTGAGAAATCTTCTCGGCTTTATAGCAAGGCGAGCCGCCTCCCTTGATATGGGAATTATACCGGAAATATCTTTCTGGCATGGCCATTACTATAGGGTAATATTGAAGGTAAAACATGGGGCCAATGCAGCATGTGCAACTCTGGATGGCGTTGGAACAATTTCCCCCAGTGCGGTGGATCCCTTACTTCAGTCTTCATCCTATGGACCTTTGTGGACAGGATCTATGAATAGTATATTCCATGATTCAACATTGAATATACCTGATTCCATAGGTGAAATCTCTAGAAACTTTGCAATATCCCTTGTAAATGAGGATATATCCGCACTTTTTCTTGATGCAACAGAGAGTATGTCCCGGAGAAAGATCAATCTTCCCTCAATAAGTGACGTTATATCAGAGGCAGAGGGTGTGGGCATTGTCGCCAGAAGGACTCATTTTTCCACAACAGGCATAAAATCCAACAATTATGGGGAATTGTTGAAAATAATGGCTAAATCCCCTTAGTTCCATGACACTTTATGGCAATGAATGAGGTCTCTTTGAATTGGATTTCTATAAATTGGGATACTTATTGACCGGCATTGGATTGGTAAATAATTTATAAATAATAATACTAACCCTCTGTGAGTTCTGTTCTAGGGTTATTCAGACCTGTTAATGCTGTAATGGCTGTTCTCGGTACCTTTATATCTTCTCTTGTAGCACTGGGGAGCCATATTTTGGATAACCTAGCACTTGTGTCAATAGCCTCTTTGTGTGTGTTTCTTGTTTTATCAGGAGGTAATATCCTCAATGACATACTGGACGCCGAAGGTGATAAGGTAAATCATCCTCATAGGCCTATTCCATCAGGAAAGATTTCGAAAGAGTCTGCAATGTATTTATTTATCTCCTGTTTTACTGTTGCCATATTCATTGCGGCAATTTTTCTGCCATTGTATGGTACAGTCATTGTGGGTGCTGCCATTTTACTTCTTATCTATTATGAAACCAAGGGAAAATATCTTGGGTTGCCTGGAAACTTAACCGTGAGCGCCCTTATAGGTCTTATATTCCTCTTTGGGGGCGTAATTTTCGGAGAACCTCAGAAAACTATAATTCTGTTTTTCTTAGCTATGTTTTCCAATGCCTCGAGAGAATTAATAAAGGATGTTCAGGATTATGATGGAGATGTTGACAGAAGAACCTATCCGAGAATACATGGAAAGATATCCGCACTTAACCTCTCTTCTGCATTTATTGTGGTAACCTTGATTTTATCTATTCTTCCATATGCTTTCCATATATTCGCCCTCCCTTATCTTCTGGTTGTGATTGTCTGTGACGCATGCTTTATAGTAACTCTAGGAATACAGTATAAAAATGCTAAGAAGGGTCAGCAATTCTCAAAGTTATCTATGATTCTTGGGCTTCTGTCCTTTGCAGTAGGTGGGATCGCATGAATGTTTATGAAAAGATCGTTGCAAATATTGGCAGGAAAAAAATGCACATGACTCTCATTGATCCAGCTACTTCTGGAGTCGAGGGTAGCGCAAAGATCGCCAGAGAAGCCGAGAGAGCAGGAACAGACTTTTTACTTATCGGAGGGAGCACGCATCTAACAATTTCGCACATGGACGAGTCTGCACGTAGCATTAAGAAAGAAACAGATCTCCCGATTATCATTTTTCCCGGATCATCTTCAATGTTTACAAAGCTTGCTGATGCCATATTTTTCATGTCACTCCTCAATTCCAGAGATAGAGAATTTATAATGGATCATCAGGTAAAAGCAGCCAGAATTGTGAGAGAAAGCGGTATAGAGAGCATATCCATGGGTTATATAATATTTGAACCTGGGATGACGGTGGGAAAGGTGGGCAAAGCTAACCTTATTGGTAGAGGAGAATCTGAGCTTGCTGTGAGCTATGCCCTGACTGCTGAGCTTCTTGGGATGAGCATGGTCTACCTTGAAGCAGGCAGCGGTGCACCTGAGCATATTTCAAAAGATATAATACACGACGTAAAAAAACATGTGACCATACCCGTAATCGTAGGCGGAGGTATAAAAGGTGCCAATGAAGCTGTGGAAATAGTAAGGGCAGGGGCAGATATCATTGTCACTGGAACAGTGGCTGAAAGGACAACTGATATATACTCATCTTTGAAATCAATAATAGATTCCATAAGATAGTGTATTTTGTTTCATATGCAGTGAACAAAATGTAAAATAATTTAATCATAATCACATATGGTAATAAAATGGTCAAGATCAGATTAGAAATAAGTTATCTTCCCGGAGTGGAAGATCCTGAGGCGACAACACTACATCATAACCTGGGCATTCTAGGGTACTATCAAGTTGATTCCGTTTCCATGATTAAGGTCTACGAAATGGAATTTGCCGAAGAGGAGGAAAAAGCAAAGACCATGGCAAGCAATATTGCTGAAAGTATTCTTATCAATCCAGTCATCAACAGTTATAAGATCATAGTTTTAGGTGAATAGATTGGCTGATGAGCCCGATATTCTTGTATCAGATAGATTAAAACTCACAGAAAGTGATGAGAAAGGTCTCATGAGGATTAATGCCACTATGGGGCTTGGTCTTGATTTGGAAGAACTGATCAGGTTGAGGAACTACTTCAAACATATGGGCAGGGAACCGTCAGAAGTTGAGCTGCAGGCTATGGGACAGGCATGGAGCGAACATTGTTGCTATAAATCTTCCAAATTATATCTAAAAAAATACCTTTCAGGTCTCAGGACTGAATACACAGTTCTTGCAATGGAGGATGATGCTGGTGTTGTTCAATTAGAAAATGATCTTGACTATGTTGTTAAAATGGAAAGCCATAATCATCCCAGTGCAGTGGAACCCTACGGAGGTGCCGCTACAGGCGTTGGAGGCATTCTGAGAGATGTGCTGTGCATGGGAGCTCAGCCTGTGGGTATCATAGATTCACTTTATCTTGGTGACGGTAGTGGCAAAGTTCCGGAAGGATATCTAAATACAAGGTTCACAATAAAAAATATTGTAGGAGGGATAAGAGATTATGGAAACAGGGTTGGCATTCCCACAGTGTCAGGTTCCCTTTTCTTTGGTTCACAGTTTGATGGCATTCCTCTCGTAAATGCCGGATGCGTAGGTATAATGAAAGACCATTCTCTCAGCAGAAGCAGGGTGAGTTCCGACTCAGATATACTGGTGCTTGCAGGGGGAAAAACCGGTAGAGATGGAATTCACGGTGTAAACTTCGCATCAAGAGACTTGCAGAGTGGTGATAGTGAGAGTCGAAGGGCTGTTCAACTGGGAAATCCTATTATAAAGGAACCTCTCATAAAGGCTGTTCTGGAGGCTAATGAAAAGGGACTTATCCTGGGGATGAAAGACCTCGGTGGTGGCGGCCTTTCCAGTGCTGCTGGAGAAATGTGCCTTGCTGGTGGTTCCGGCGGAGAGATTGATCTCGGTGCAGTTATACTGAAGGAGGAAGGTATGAGACCCTGGGAAATATGGGTCAGCGAAAGCCAGGAGAGGATGCTCATTGCAACAGATAGGGAAAAGCTTCCTGCACTTCAGAATGTATTTGAAAGTTGGGGCATTCTGAACAGTGTTATAGGCAGGGCCGTGAAAGGAAAGAGAATGAGGTTGATCTATAAAGGTGAGGAGGTGATGAATCTTTCTCTCAATTTCCTTACATCTGGGCCAGTATATTCCAAGCCCTTCAAAAAACAGAAAAAGGAGCACACCAGGATGATCTACTTCTCAGATCCATCTTCTTTCTCCGAAGAAATAATAAAAGTCATAAAACACCCAAACTGTGCAGGGAAGTTTCCTGTGATCCGGCAGTATGATTATACTGTTAGGGGAAACACTGTTGTGAAACCATTCACTGGGCATCCAAACATGGAAACGCATTCTGATGCTTCACTGCTAAGGGTGAGCAATGAGAGTGAGATTGGCATAGGTTTATCATCAAGTTCCTCCGTGATTGCAAACAGCATAGATGCTTACACAGGTACATTATGGACAATGTCGCGAATTTTAAGGAACCTGCTCAGCTCTGGCTGTGTTCCCCATTCAGTGGTAGATGCGCTCAACTTTGGCAACCCTGACCATATGGAGATTATGGGTCAAATAGATGGTAGCCTCAGGGCTATTGGGGATTTTTGCAGGTACTTCAATCTGCCAGTAGTTGCGGGTAATGTTAGCCTGTATAACAATGTGGGAAATCGTGACATACCTCCGACACCCAACATTCTCATCATAGGGAAGATCCAGAATTTCAACAATTCACGAACGTCAGAATTCAAAGAACATGGATCTATCATTTATCTTATTGGATACTCTCACTATTCTCTAAGTGGCAGTGTTTATTCTGTTATGAGGGGATCAGAGCCCTATTCTCTGGAACCTGTTAATCTGGAAGAGCTGCAGAAACTATCCAAGCTTCTGACTCAACCTTCTCTGGGCGATATTGTTCTTGCGTCACATGATGTTTCTGAAGGTGGGTTGTCAACTGCGATTTTGGAAATGGCATTTGGTTCTTCAATTGGCTTCAAAATCGATATTGCTGATATCTCACCTGTAAGACTTCTCAATAAATTATTTTCTGAAGCAGGAAACAGATTCATCCTTGAGGTAGATAGATCAAAAGAAAGCGAATTTGAAGAAAAATTCAAGGGAGTATATCACACAAAGATTGGCGAAACAGGAGGTAAC
Source organism: Thermoplasmata archaeon (assembly GCA_021799315.1). Taxonomy (GTDB): domain Archaea; phylum Thermoplasmatota; class Thermoplasmata; order Thermoplasmatales; family Thermoplasmataceae; genus Cuniculiplasma. The sequence goes on from JAJZAR010000002.1 coordinate 19,326, forward strand.
AGAGCGATCATAGTCAATGATGCAGTCACTGTTCTCGACGAAGATATAAGCAGGCTAAGGGAATACTGGAGTACAGCATTAGATGTCCTGATGTGAGGAATAATTATGGCAGAAAGAGATCTTATAAAAAAGAGAATATATTTGGAAGAGCCGAACGTGCTAATTACTGGAAGTTACAGATTGAATTTCAAAGAATCAAGAAGTTGCGGAATTATATCCGTATATAAAGGAAAGGAGATAACGGAAGATTCCTTTGAGGTTTATTCAGAGCTTTTAGAATGCGGGCTTGATGAAAAGGGTTTCATGGATAGGTATGAAAAGGTTCAGAATGAAATAAAAGAAGGGAAAATCGATGTCAATTTTTAGATGTGAAGTGAACAACAACCTCATCTCCATCCTGTAAGTGAAACTTTTCTCTCAGGAAATCCTGGCTGATGATTTCAAGGACATCTCTATAAACGGATCTGTAAGGAAATATGGCTGCACAAGGAGTATCTTTTAATAAGCATTTGAACGCCTTTACGTCTCCGTAACTTCTGTCGTCAGATTCGAATCCGTTTATGAGAATACCCTCTCTGGCCTGGAGCATTCTCAGGGTCGATTCCCATTCAGGTGGTATTTTCAGGTTCAGTGTACCAGGGTAGGGTACAATACCAAGTTTCTCAGTGAATTCAATAACATAGGGTTTCTTGGAAACATAATATCTCCCCTCTCCAAGACCGGAACTCACAATCCCCTTTATTGTTGTGTCTTCGTTTACACCCAGTATGTTGGAGAGTTCAGCCATTTCACTATAGAGAAATGCCAGACCTGACTCTGTCAGGTTTACACCATGGCTCCTACCCATGGCTTTTCTCTCAATAAGCCCACTTTTCTCAAGGCCTATGAGAATACGGGAAGCTGCCTGTTGACTGACTGAAATTAAATTCCCCAATTCTGAGGAACTCATTCGTATGAAGTTATCCCCATTTCTTGAGGCACAGATCGCCTTCAGGGCATTATACTCATCGTGGCTAACATTCGCTTTATTTCCTAGTGATACCATACTATATGCCTTCCGTCCTGTACGGTGAGAACTTTAACATTATTTATCCTTGCTCTGTTAAGTAATTCTTTATCAGAAGTAAGAAGCCCTATGCCTTTCTCCACGCAGGCATTCAGAATGCAATCATCGCCCTGTCCCTTTCCATCAACAGAAGGGAGATTTTGAAATAGGGATAAAGCAATTTTTGCATGAGGATTATTGTGGGAAAGGTGTCTTAGCTCATTGAGGACACAAAGGGACATTACAGGTTCTAACTGTGGAAAGGACATTCTGATTGATTCCAGTATGTCTATTCTGTTCTGAACTGCGTATATGAATGTATTAGTATCAATGATCAGCTTAATCCTTAACAACCTCAGCTATTGCCGTGCCTTCCTTCAGTCTCTTTATGAGAACCTTCACAGTCTGGCCCTTCTTCACACCAGGGACGATGATGCTTGTGCCATAGAGTTTTGCTCTTCCCTCTCCAGATCTGCCAACGCTATCCACTGTGACAGTATACTTCTTATTTTCTCTTATTTCATCCCTATCTATCATTATTTCACGAGACATATTGATTGGATGTTGTGCTCCGCATGCTTTGCAGACTATGAGGCTTGTTCTTGATTCTCTCAGGATCTCTGTATCAGGGGAATTGCACTCATAGCATCTCACGTATACGTTCAGGTATTGTTCAAGCTTGTTGTTGAAGTCCTCTTCAGAAATCTTTCTGTTGATGATAAGTCTCTTTCCGTCGACGTTAACACCTATCCCAAATTCCTTCATAAAAAATTTTGCTACATCCTTTGGGTCTCTGTTTATGATTGATGTGATATCTGTAAAGTTTCTCACAACGGTTACCTTTCCCTCTTCCATGGTAATAGCCCTTGGAATTTTAAGTCGCTCCTGATTCACTGTGGCTTTGGAAAGTACATCAGATGCATCTGATAACATATCTTCATAACTATTGATTGACATGATTAAGTATCGCAAAGAGATTAATTAACATGACTTCTGATCCGAACCATCACAGAACTAGAACTCTATGATTTCAGCAGTTAAGTTAAGATATACGCATGATTAACATCACAAACATTCCTAGTAGCATTATCCATCCGGCGGCGTCATTGTTGATAAAGACACTTTTGGAAAGCGCAAAACCTGAGGCTAAATTAATGGAACTTGATGTTTCAATAAAACCCATAAAAGCGATGTGTTTCACAAAATAACACATTTTTTTAAGGAAGGTTCGGAAACAATTGAAAATGTCTAGAGAGAAGTGGGATCGTATAATGAAGAAAACAGTTTTCATAGAAATGAATTATGAGACATGTGTGTGTCTACGTTTCCTTTTAAACCTATATTAGGTTAAATTTTTAAGTAATTTCTCATACGCTCCAAGGATAAACAATGTCTTTTCCTCAAATTGGTGCTGGAAAGAAGCCGAAAGATATAAGCAAAGATATACTGAAATATTGGGAAAGCGAGGCAATTTTTTCCAGGATTAAAGAAATGAGGAGCGAAGGAGAGGATTATAGATTTCTTGAAGGACCTCCCACAGCCAATGGGCATCCACACGTTGGCCATGCACTCACAAGGACCATAAAGGACACGGTTCTGAGATACAAAACCATGAGAGGATACAATGTTACCCGGAGAGACGCTGGATGGGACTGCCACGGCCTCCCTGTTGAACTGGAAGCAGAGAAAAAGTTTGGATTCAAATCAAAGGCAGACATAGAATCGTACGGTGTCGACAAATTCAATGCTTATTGCAGGGAAAGTATATTCAGGTATGTTGAGGAATGGCTGGATGTAGATAGAAACCTTGGTTTCTGGATTGATCATGAAAATGCCTACGTGACCATGAGAAATGACTACATGGAAAGTGAATGGTGGGCTCTGAAAACACTCTTTGACAGAAAGGTGCTCTACAGGGATTACAGAATATCACCCTATTGCCCGAGATGTGGCACAACATTGAGTTCTCATGAACTATCGCAGGGTTATAAGGACACAAAGGATCTGTCAATATATGCGGATTTTATACTTGAGGATGGAAGAATAGTTGTCGCATGGACAACAACGCCCTGGACACTACCGTCAAATATGTTTCTGGCCGTAAATGAGGACATAGAATATGCCGATGTGGTTTACAATACAAAAACTTACATTGTTGCCAAAAACCTTGTGGCGAAAATATTCGTAAAGGATTATGAAATCAAACGCACCTATTTGGGAAAGGAGCTTATTGGGCTCAAATATTCAAGGCCCATTGAATTTGTAAAGATGCCATCGAATGTGCTCAGAGTTGTTCACGGCGATCATGTGAATCTGAATGAGGGAACAGGCATAGTCCATACTGCCCCAGCCTTTGGGTCAGAGGATTTTGAAATAGGTAAGAGAGAGGGTGTTGAAATCGTAAATCCTGTGAATCTTCAGGGTAAATTCCAGTACGAAGGCCTTCCATGGAATGGTCTATCTGTTAAAGAGGCGGACATAGAAATTGTGAAATATCTAAAGGAAAAAGGTCTTGCATTAAAAAGTGAGAAGTATGAGCATTCGTATCCTTTCTGTTACAGATGCGACACACCCCTTCTCTATTACCCCATAGAAGCATGGTTTCTCAGGGTATCAGCCCATAGAAATGAACTGTTAAAAAACAATGAGCTCGTGAACTGGGTACCTGAACACATAAAGCATGGGCGCTTTGGCAACTTCATCGAAGAGGCAAAGGATTGGAATCTCTCCCGAAATAGATATTGGGGTACCCCATTGCCAGTATGGACCTGCTCCAACGGTCATATGAAAGCCATAGGCTCACGAAAGGAATTGCAGGAAATGGGTGTAAAAGAGGTACCGGAGGATCTTCACAGGCCGTTTATCGACTTGGTTGTGTTTTCCTGCCCAGAATGTGGTGAAACTATGAAGCGAGAACCCTATGTTATTGATACATGGTTCGATTCTGGTTCTGCAACCTACGCTGCCATTCATTATCCCTTTGAAGGCACAGAAAAACCTCAAATACCAGTATCCTTCATAACAGAGGGCATAGATCAGACAAGGGGCTGGTTTTACACACTACACGTTATAAGTACGCTTATTTTTGACAAAAATGCGTATGAGAATGTGTTCTGTACTGAATTCATTCTGGATTCTCAGGGCAGGAAGATGAGCAAAAGCAAAGGGAATGGTGTGTTGGCGAAGGAAATGATCGACAAATTTGGTCCTGACGCATCTAGGCTCTTCTTCTATACCACAGCGCCGTGGAAGCCAAAGCCCCTGGTGGAAAAGACCGTGAAGGAGACAGAGACAAAAATCCTTGGTACGCTCATGAACATATACAGTTTCTTCGCATCCAATGCGAATCTTGATAACTTCTCCTATTCTGGACTGAAGAAATCAGGCAATGAGTTGGACACCTGGCTGGTATCAAGAGTGAATAGTACCATAAAAGATGTCATCGTAGCCTATGATTCATACGATCTCAGCGAAGCACAAAGCATCATATCAAGATTGATAGATGAAACCTCCAATTTTTACCTGAGACTTTCACGAAGGAGGTTCTGGGAACAGAGCGATGAAAAGGACGTGGCCTATTCAACTCTGTATTATGCTCTTGAAAATATATGCAGAATGCTGGCACCCATAGCTCCCTTCACAACGGAGTTTCTATACCGATCTCTGAACGAAAAGGCGATCAGTGTTCATGCTCAGGATTTTCCATCATCTGACAAACATCTGATCCTTGAAGACCTTGAAATAAGCATGGAAAGATCCAGAGAAATTCTTGAACTGACAAGAAGGGCAAGGCAGGACGCGGATATAAAGGGCAGGCAACCTGTGAAGGAGATACTTCTATATGGAAAAAATCTGGAGGATAAACAGATAAGTCCTGTCAGGGAGGAAATGAATGCAAACAAAGTCAGAATAATAAATACATCTGAAATTCCTTCAAAGCAGGTCGTGAAGGTTGTCCTGTCCCAAGTGGCCCCCATTCTCAAGGGCAAGCTGCAATCCTTCGTTCAGTTCATCGATGATCTGAATACTTCAGGAAAGCAGGGATCCGTATCGGAAAATGAGGGCATATCCTTTGAAGGCTTTGAACTTCCTCCAGGTTCCGTTCAGATACTAGAAGAACCACTGGAAAACTTTGTGAAGGCAACTGAAGGAGATATAACTATTTATCTGAACAAAGAGATTGATCATGAACTTGAACTTTCAGGACTGTCCAGAGAACTTATCAGAAGGATTCAGGTTATGCGTAAGGAGATGGACCTCGATTATGATCAGAAGATAAATGTGAGAATCAGTGGCTCCTCGGAACTACTGGAAGCGGCAAAGTTCCGGGAACAGATTATCAAGGAAGAGACACTCTGTACCGATCTGGCAATTGAGGACGGAAGGGGGAAGTCATCCATCATTTATTCAAAGAAATCAGATTGGGACATAGACGAGAAAAATGTTGTGATTGAGATCACTGCTGCATGATGCCCTTCTTAAGGTGCTCCCATCCGCGGTGTTCTATCTTTTCCCATTGCTCTCCATTGAATATCATATTATCTCCCTCCCATGTATCTCCGATATAACTCACAGCTATACCCTCATCTTCCATTTTTTTTGAGAATTTCCCATAATCGTCGTTATCAATGGTGAACAGTAATTCATAATCTCCTCCATAATTGAAGGCAATATCTCTCGGGGAACATCCAACCACATTGGCCACTTCCTTCACGGATTCGTCCAGCTTAACATCCATTTCTGAGATTCTGAATCCAATTCCATAGTCCATTTTCATCTGTGAGAGGCACCCATACAAACCATCAGAAATATCCATCATAAATTTTGCTCCACTTGAACCGATTGCCATACCCTCTGATATCCTAGCCTTAATATCCAGCATTCTTCTGGAATTCTCCCTTGTATCCATCCCATGAGAATAAGCCACATAAGCTGCACCAGTTTTACCCAATGTTCCTGTGCTGCACAGTATCTGATGTGGCTTTATTTCAGACCTCAATCTTGTCAATTTTTTCTTCTGATAGCCCATGCACATTCCAGAAAAGACATTTGTATCGGATTCCTTTGTATCTCCTCCTGCATATTCCAAATCATATTCTTTAAGGGTTTTCGACATTCCGTTTACAAATTCCTCAACGTATTCCTCATGGAGATCTCCTCTTATGTTGAATGCTGCCATAAATGTCTGCGGAATGCCACCCATGGCCGCTATATCACTTAAGTTTACCATAGCAAAAAATCTTCCTGCTTCAGAGGCTGTAGCTCCCACTGGAATGTGAGTTTTTTCATTGATGGAGTCCATGGTGATCAGTTCGTAGGAATCTCCCCTATCCACAAGAGAACAATCATCTGGCTTCTGCTTGATATTGCCCACTTTCCTTATCATGTTTATGATGTTCCGTTCTCCTGACTGATCTATTTCGTTCAAATCTGCACAGCTCCTGTTGACATCTTTCGCAGAAAAGAATCAGTATTGTACTGTACAGGAAGTCCAGACTCAAGACGAAGGTGAGCCTCATACAATGACCGATCCTGTGAATTGTAATACCTTTCCAGATCAGTGAAATTCTGTTCAAGTGATGATTTGAATATGAGCTTTACAAGTTCACCATCTCTATTGTCATTATGGGATCCTCTCTCCCGATCTCCGCCTGTTGGATATGATAGAACTTCAGTACCAGAGTTTCTTGTATCCAGAAGAACACGGCATATGCTGTACAGCCATGGCGGTCTGTAGAGACCCTGCTTCCACAATTTTTCAACGAGAGTATTCTTTTGAATATTCATTGGGTTGACCGAAACATCCTTTGAATATGGTGCACAATCGTTCACAGATTTTATAGCATCTTGCACAGCTTCCTCCTCTGGCATGAAAGGAGGTTTGAGGAGTAGATAGGATCTCAGTTCAAGATCATTCCTGTTCACAACATCAGCTGCAGCTTTGAACTTCGAAAAGGTTGACCCCTTATTCACGCTCTTTTTTATCACTTCATCATCTGTGCTTTCGACACCAATGGCTATTCTTACACCAATCCCATAATTCTTCAATGATTTCATTGTTTCACTGGTGACATATTCAGTTCTTGACTCCACAAGCAAGTATTCTATTCTGTCACTCATTTTCTTAAGAAAATATTCATATGCTTCTAAAGGCATCTCTCTTCGATCCAGAAAACTTCCTGACGTGAACACTTTAAGAATTTTTGTCCTCTCCATGAATTCGTATGCTCTGTCAATCTGTTTCTTAAGGTCATCAACAGTTACTCTGGTATTGACATCATTGAAGTATCCGCACATGGAGCAGGAACTGAAGTCGTACCATGAGCAGCCTCTTGTCCTGAAAATAACCACAGCGGTTTCTTCGGGTTTACCTCTCAGTCTGTCCATTTCGTTCCACATGGATACCGGTCTGCTGCCATCGGTATCTCTTTCCCTGGATGGCATGAGGCTCTTCACCTTCAGGGCCAGATTTCTATCGATCATGTATCTCCATGTTAAGGAATAAGATAATGTTTATGCCAGAATGGTCAAATACACTATCAAAGGTATGAAATTCAAATAGTTAACATTATTAAATCCTTAGTCATACAGGAACAATGGGAAGCATTAGACCACAATATGTGAAGAAGATAGCAGTTGATCTTGTTAGCCACAATCCTGAACTGTTTACCGAAAACTTTCACACAAACAAAGAATTGCTCAGAAATGTCGTAACTGGAGCCTCGAAGAAGGACTTCAATGAAATATCAGGTTATGCAACAAGATATGTCATAAAAAGAAGACACAGAGCTGAGAAAGAAGCAGAATTTACTGGAGAAACAGTAGTAGAATAAATTAAAGAAGGGCTGTGACGTTAGCCCAAAAAATGCCTCCCATGGCCGATGACGTCTGAAATCTATTGAGGACGGTATCGCATGTTTGATTTGATTTTGGAGACAACCATACAGATATTTGGAGTGATTTTGTTAGCTCCATTGGTCGCAGGCATATATGAGAATATAAAGGCAAAAACGGAGTTCAGAAAGGGTCCAAATATATTCCAGCCGTACTTTGATCTTGCAAAATATCTTAGAAAAGAACGCACCTACACACAGAATTCCACGCTTGTTTATAGATGGGCGCCCATGATAGCCATGGGAATCATGCTCACAATATCCTTTGTAATTCCTGTTATAATACCCTTTCCTACCCTATTTGCCCCCATGGTGGATTTTCTGGGAGGGGCAATGTTATTCACTCTATCTTCAGTTATATTGATTATGGGTGCCTTCGATTCCAAAAATCACTTTTCCATAATGGGGGCCTCGAGATCAGCGTCATTTTCAGCGTTATCTGAACCCACTCTCATACTGGTCTTCTTCTCAGTTGCCATAGAAACTAGCTCCGAAAATCCTTATACAACGGCATCTTTGGTAGGGTCAAACCCAGTTCTATTTCTTTCACTTACACATATTCTCTCAAGTGCAGCTTTCTTCATGCTTTTCCTTTTTGAAACGGCTAAACTACCTGTAGAAAGTTCAGGGCTGTCTGAAATGGGTATGATAGACGAAGGAAGAACCTATGATTATGGTGGAAGGAACCTGTTCTTTCTGAAGTACGCATCTCACATAAAGCAGTTTCTTCTCGGCTCTGTTCTCTTGAATCTCTTCATTTTCCCATGGTTCATGCAGTCAGGTCTTTTTGGTTCCATTCTTGACATACCCATAATGCTTGGAAAGTGGATCGTACTGATCTTAATTATTGTCTTTATAGAGCAGATATTGGCAAAGGTTAAGTTATTCAAGATTGCCGATTTTCTCGCCATGTCCTTTGTGTTTGCCATTCTCTCTTTGATACTGTTTAAGCTTGGAGGTTTTGCCATATGATGGAATCAAACGAGTTTTTCTATATGATCGCTGCTCTGATGCTGTTCACTGCATTCTGGGCGCAGGTCGGCAGCTATGTGATTTCAAAGATTCAGGTTATTGTTGTTCAGACATCTTTATTGACAATTTACACATTCATCAGTGGTATCTACAGTCTGAGTGTTGATCTTATAGTTCTGGCTTTCCTTATCATATTCCTGAGAGGGATTTTAACCGCAATCATACTTCTCCGTAAATTCCCCGAGAGGAGACAACTTGTAAGAGAAAAATCAACAACCATGCCATCTATTCTCATCATAAGTGTAGCAGTTCTGGTTTTTACACTGATTGTATATCAGCTTGTGATCTATCCAATTATACTGTCACTGAATACAGGCATAGCATCAGGTGTGAAAGCGCCCATTATAGCTATTGCTTTTATCATGGTTATTCAGGGGTTACTCTTAGTGGCTACTAGAAAGAATAAGGTAACACAACTTACGGGATACATAGAGGTGGAAAATGCCATGATATTGATGAGTCTTGGAATATTCCCTCTACCTCTTGTGGTGGAGCTCAGTGTTTTGCTTGACGTGCTTGCTCTTGTCATAGTGGCATCTGTTCTTCTGTCTGGAAGCATGACTTCCGAATCTTTACCGGAGTTGATTGGATGAGTATTTTTGTCTATCTCATATACCTGCTATTCTTCATTCCCATCGGGATTTCCTTCGCATATTTCACCAATTCATTTCAGGCCATATCAAAGGTAGGAGCTCTCATTGAAGTGGTTATTGCCTTCCTTCTAATGCTGGCTCCTTTCAGAACCTATTCCTATTTTGATGTGAACCAGGTGAACAGGGTTCTTGTTATTTCAGTGACAATGGTCTACCTCATGGCTGTCTTTTACGCTTCTAAGTATCACAGTGAACTGTCAGGAGATACGAAACTCAGTCTACACTATAGTCTCATGCATATATTTACATTCACCATGCTTTTCTCTCTTCTCATCAATGATTTTGGTCTGATGTGGATCGGAATTGAAGCAACAACTGCCTCAAGCGCTCTGCTTCTTATCATAGAGAGAGAAAGGAACCAGATCGAAGCTGCTTGGAGATATATGCTCATAGTTTCCAGTGGGCTGACCCTGGCAATTCTTTCCATAATACTTATTTATATGAACTACCACACTCTCACAGTAACACAGGCCCTGAACATGGGGCACACACCCTCATTGCTCCTATCTGTTGCAGGCGTTACTGCACTTGTGGGCTTCGGCACAAAAATTGGTATTTTTCCCATGCATACATGGCTTCCAGATGCCCACGGTGAGGCTCCATCGGAGATCAGTGCAATGTTTTCCGGTATACTTTTACCTGTTGCAGCCTATGTTCTGTACAGGTTTTACGAAGCAACCTATTCTGTTCAGGTCACACAGATATACATAATATTCATCCTTGCAAGCCTGGTCTTTGTGGCTCTGGTCATGCCATCCCAGAAAAATATCAAGAGAATGTTTGCATATTCCACAATGGAAAATATGGCTCTCATAACTCTGGGACTGATCACTGGCGGGTTGGCATTGGTTGGTGCCCTTCTCATCATATTGACCCACGCCTTCGCAAAGTCATCAGCTTTCTTCTCCTCCGGCAATATTCTGAAACTCTATGGTACAAAGGATATGACAAAGATTGACGGCCTCAGGGACAGGATGCCACTGACCAGCGGAACATTAATTGGATCCTCTCTTATGGTCACCGGTGCTCCGCCATTCACAATTTTCGTGGGAGAACTATTGATTATTTACCAGTTATTTGTGACGGGAAACATTGCTGATGTGGTTATCATGGTCATTTGCCTGTTCATAATCTCTCTTTCCGTTATGTACAAGGTGTCTTCTATGGTATTCAATGGAAATGATTCCGTTAAGCACAGGTTGAAACTGGATCTCACCCAGGGCATTGTTACGGTCACCTCTCTGCTTTTTGCCTTTAGCATCATATTTGTTTATCTTGGTGGTTATCTATGAATGTGGAATTTCCCATAGTTACAGGCTATTTCGAAAGGAAAGATAGAAGTTACATTCTTGGTGAAGGTTCCTCAAATGCTGTGGAGGTTGACCATGATTTTATAGATAAAATACCATTGAAAAAGCCACTGGACGGTGTTTTTGGACATTCATCCGAAGGTGATAATGTATTTGCTTTCAACTATGGTCCCAGCACAGGGGGATTTATGGAATCTCTGGATCTGAAGATATTCACATACGGAGAACGAATTCTATCTGTGGAAGCCTTTCCCGATTTCAAAAGAAGAGATATCACTCTTAAGGGAAAGAGTCTCAGGGATGCATTCTTCATAATTGAAAGATTCAATGGTTTTCACAGTTTCTCCTACAGCACCCTATTCAGCAGAGCTATTGAATCCATTGAGAATATAAGTCCATCTCCCGAAGATACCGGTACAAGGATAATTCTCCTTGAGACTGAAAGGATAATTTCCCACATATATAAAGCTGCCAGGCTATGTGATGCAGCATCTCAGAATATTGCTTCTTACTGGCTTCTCAGTTTAAGGGAAAAATTGTTAAGAATTTTGGGAGAAGTGGCTGGTCACAGATATCTCTTTGGAGTCAACAGGATTGGTGGGTTGAATAGGCGTATAGATGTGGAAAAGCTGAGGAAAGATGTGGAATCTGTGGTGCAGGAGTTCAGAGTTATAATGAAGGGTCTGTATTCCGCAAGAATCTTTATAGATAGGCTAGAAAATACATGCATAACGGACGCTAAGAACACCAGAGGACCAGCTTTGAGGGCGGCTGGACGTTCCTTTGATTACAGGACTTTAGATCCCTATTATGGAGATATGGATTTTAAACCCATAACTGAACGAGACGGAGATTCTCTTGCAAGATTTCTTGTTTTCACAGCAGAAGTTGATGCGTCTTTAGATATTATCAAAAACACAAAGTCAGTATCCATGGAGGATGTGAGTAAGGATCCAAAGTCAGACTTTCCCATATATTCTGTGGAGACGCCATCTGGAGATGCTCAGCTCACACTGAAACTTGAAAGTGGTGTCATCGCTGATGCTTATTTGAGGACACCCTCAATGTTGAATCTTGATGCATTCTGTAGTGGAATCAAGGGAAATGTGAAGACAGACGTTCCCTTTGCCTTTGAAAGTTTTGGTATCTGGATAAGTGAGATAGGGGGGATACAATGAGGATTTGGCCTGTCGATTCTATGAGAAAGGGGAAGGTCACAACAAAGTTCCCAAAGAAACCCAATGAAACCATATCCCCATGGAGTACACTCCCAGAGAAAATTGGGGATGGGGATGTTGAATGCCCTACATCTGCCATAGAAAATGGACAGGTGTCAATGGAAAAGTGTATTTCATGCGGGGCTTGCATGACATCATTCAAACCTTCACTAAAAACTGATAATTACAGAGTTATAAATAATACAAAGGGCTTGAAAAGATCTCTCAAGGTATTTATCATTGATTCAGGTACATGTGGCGCATGCAACACTGAATTACATGCAATAGCCAATCCTTACTATGACTCTTCCAGATTGGGTATCTTCTTAACCAACACGCCAAAGCAGGCTGATGCTATTGCCATAATGGGCGTATACACACCTAAGATGGAAGGGCCCTTACTGGCTGCCATAAATGCCATGGCAAGACCAGGAATTGTAATTCTCTTCGGGGCATGTGCATTATCCGGCGGTATTATTGGAAAGGGTCTGGAAGATATTGTGACACCTGATCTCATAATAGGTGGATGTCCTCCAGATCCATTCGTAATTCTGGAAGCCTTACAGAAAGCTAGAGGTGGAAAAATATGAACACAGTTCTAATCCTCCTATTTTCATTATCTCTCGTTATTCCCTTTATATCCATTCTGAGACCAAGAATATCTTTCTCTTTTGGCATTCTCATAACACTGATTCTTGCATTTGCTTCAATCCTCGCAATGCTCAGGTTCATACCTATGATGGCAGTGGGAATAGGAAATTTCAACCTTTATTTTTCACTGGCAAATTCACCATTTATTTTCATAATAAGTATAGTTGAACTCATTGTGTTTGCCATATCCCTGCGTTATCTCAGGGATGATAAAATCTTAGGCTTCTTCATTGGGTTGACAGTTGCATCAATCAATTCCGTACTGTTTTCAGACAATATCATCCTGTTTCTTATGTTCTGGGAATCCATGACTGTATCGGGATATCTGACAATTGGATATAAGAAGGAATCAAAAGCCTATCCGCCCTTTGTTTTTATTGCGTTCGGAGAATTGAGCACCATTTTCCTCACTGTCGGATTCGCAGCATATTACTTCTCCACGGGATCTATGACTCTTGGGGCACCCTTGCATAATCCGTATATACTAATGGTTATTATTCTCGGTTTCCTCTTCAAAATGGGTATTGTTCCCTTGCAGATGGTGGAATGGCTGCCCATCGCCCATGGAAATTCACCCGTGCCGGGTTCAATTTTGTTCAGTGCAGCTATGACAACACTTGCACTGTATGGGATAGTTAGCTTCGTTGAGGTTTCAACTGCTAATATTGTTATTGGTCTTCTACTAATGGGATTTGGATCATTCTCCCTTCTTTTCGGTTCAATATTTGCTTTGTCTTCGGAGAACTCCAAAATGTTGCCTGCATATAGCACAGTGGAAAACTCAGGTGCAATGATCATGCTGGTAGGGCTCTTTATCTCGTGGAAATTCTATGGAAACATGGAGATGGAAATCTTCACTCTCCTGGGCGTAATTGTTTATGCCACGGCCCACGCATGGGCTAAATCGGCTGTATTTGTGCTTTCTGCCATAAGTCACGATTTCAGTCTTTCATTTTCTAAGGGTTCAAAACTGAGACCCTTCAGTAAGCTCAGCGGAGCCTTTGCAGTAATTTCTCTCATGGGTCTGGCCCCAATCGGTGGAGGGATTGGTGAATGGTTCCTTCTGGAATCTCTCTTCATTTCAGCAAGCTCAAACTACCTGATTCTATCTGTTGTTGCAATACTCGCAGGTGCTCTTGCCGCTCTTGGAATCGGTATCACCATACCAACTTTCACAAAATTCTTCAACTATCTTTCTACAAGGAAGGAAGATGACCCTATGGGAACCAATATAAATTCAACAATATCCACGGCTGGAATACTGATCATATCAATTTCCATTCTCTCTCCCGGTTTCATCTATATGTTTTCCTATATGAGTTCGTATATACTTGGCAGCAGTGCACCGATTATATTTCTCTCAACGCTTAAGGCCATACCCTACCCTTTTCTCATATATTCACCGTCTCTGGCAGGTGGGTTCTTCGGGTTCATGTCCCCGGTGTTCATAATAATGATTATGGCAGTTTCTACCTTGGTTATTGTGCCCTTGTCGCTCACAAGGAAACATACCCGATCCTTACCTGTATGGAATGGGGGAATCGATCAGGAAGGAACTTTTAATTCCTTTGCATATGCAAACGTCCTCAGAATAATACTGCGAAAAATATACCTCTCACGTGAGGAAAAGAAGGGTGAGAAATATGTTGAAAGAACTTTTGATATATTCTGGCTCATAATAGTTGATATAGCAAAGATATTCACCATACTTTCTGGAAAATTTGCGAGAGCGTTTATGAACGGCAGGATAAATGCATACATAATTTACATTATAGCAGCTTTCTTCACTGTTCTTATCCTTCTCATAATCTAAGGTGTTTCTTCTTCAGGAGATACAACCATAACCGGTAACGTTGATATTTTTATTAGTTCTGAACTGACAGACCCAAGTATAAATTTACTCAAACCCTTTAGTTTTCTTGTTCCTGTTACAATAAAGTCTGCGTGTTTTTCCTTTGCAACTTCATGGATTCTGGATGCAACTTCATCGCCTGCTGCGTCTATTTTTAGAAATTCGTATTGTAATCCAGTGTCTCCAACAAGTTCTTCAATAGCCTTTCCGATTTCATCAATAAATTTTTCCTGATCGTTAAAAAAAGCCTCTGGGACAACATTGTCTACACTGGATGCCACCTTTATCATGCCTGGATTCACATATAAAACTATCAATTTATCGCACACGTCCTTAAACTGCGTGGCAAATTTTAGTGATCTTCTTGCACTTGGTGAGTTGTCAAAGGCAACCAATATTTTCATTGAAGTTAAATTCACTTTCCGTATAATAAGATTTTGATTTCCTTTGCCGGGGAAATTTATAACAAACTCCTTTCCTAAATATGATTTTATTCAATCTATGGAGTTTGGCAATACTGAATCATAGATCGGAA
>JAJZAR010000076.1 GCA_021799315.1 Thermoplasmata archaeon
AGCTTCCTATTTTGGAAAATATCTTCTGACGCCATATCTTGACGATGAGATCGTGAGTGCATTTGCCGGCCTGCCATCAGCGTATAATATGGATCTAAATACCAATAAGAAGATTATTAGAGAGGCAGCAATGAAGCAGGGATTGCCAGAAGAAATATATAATAGGCCTAAGAAGGCGGCACAGTACGGGAGTGGAGTCTTGAAGACGATGAAAAAATCTAACCTTAAGGGCATGCCATGAAAAAACTTGGAATAACAGGAAGTATAACCCTGCTGCTTATACTCAGAGCACTCTATTCCATGAACTGGTACAATGTTTCTCCCATGCTGTTCAGGATAACTTCAGCATATGGAGTGAGTGATTCTCTTTCGGGCCTTGTTCTTTCAGCATTTCTCGTAGGAACGGGCGCTTTTCAGATACCTTCAGGACTGGTTGCATCAAGGATAGGGTCAAGGAATACAGCTCTAGCAGGCATGGTTATAATGTCCACTGCGACCATATTCACATTTCTATCTTTTAATTTCACTGAGTTTCTCGTGACCAGACTATTTGTTGGTATAGGATCTGCTTTCTTCTTTTCATCTGGTATAGCTGTTCTCAACGATATAGATTCCAATAATGTATCCAGAAACATAGGAGCTTTTAACACGGCTTTTTCCATCGGAGGGGGTTTTGGAGTTGTGGGTTTTGCATTCCTTCTTTCTTACATAAACTGGGCCGTACTTCTAGAAATGGGTGGTATTGTCACACTTATTGTCACCGTCATAGCCTTTGTTCTCATACAGGACGTAAGCCCTCGTGGATCCATGGTCAACTTCAAGAAGAATGTTATGGCAAGGATCACCTCAAAGCCCCTCATTCTTCTTTCCATGTCTATGGCGGGTTACTGGGGACTGAATTTTACCCTTGAGGAATATCTTCAGCCCTTTGCTGTGAGAGTGGGTTTTTCTACGGGAATTGCAGGTACCATAGGATCCCTTTCACTCTTTGCCGGACTCATTGGTATGTTTCTCTTTGTCTATTTTTCAAGGAAAAGATTGCCTGTTGTACTTCCATCCATAGCTTTGTTCATTTCCATGGTAATAGCTTTCCAATTTTTTGCCATACCTTACTATCTTTTCGTTACCTCTCTTGTTGGCGGAACCATAAGTGTAATCATATTTTCCCTTGAATATTCCTATGTAGTGGCAGTTGAAAAAGAAAAGCAATATGTAGCCTTCGGTATTTCAATAATGAATGCACTGCAAATAGCAACCGGTTCCGTAATCACCCTGCTCTTTGGATACATCTTCAGCATAACAGATACATTTGCATGGGTTGTCCTTGCCATCATATCTGTAGCCTTCATTCCGCTGGGCATTCCCATATGGAGAAAAAAAGTCTAATTATTGTGTTCTGCCATATTGATCTTTCTCCAGAAGTGGATAGATAGAACAAAGAATATGCTGCCCAGTATGGTTATGGGATACCATATCCTTCCCAGATCGGATGAATAAAGTGTCAATAGTACTGTCCCCAGTACAGGAGCAATGGGCATTGTAACTCCTGTCATCACCTGAAAGGAGGTGAAGTACTGGCCACGCTTATCCGGAGGTGAAATTTTACTTACCACCGTATTTATGGAAGGCGAATTGATATTTTCACCTATGCTGATAAGTATTGTGTCTATAACAAGAAACATGAATCCTGTAAAGAAAGGCAGTAATGCAAAGGACATTACATATACAAGGTAACCTAGATTGATTTTGAATATATCACCAAATCTTCTAAGTATCCTGTTAATGGGCAGTTGTGCAACTGTGACCACTATACCATTCACTGAATAGAGAAGACCTACCTGAAAATCGCTCATGTGGTCAAAACCCTTCCAGAAAAATGTAAGGGTGGATCCCCATTGTCCTAGGATGAGATAGGTCAGGGAAATTAAAAGCGTTACAATGAGAAAGGGCATGTTTCTAAAGGACGAAAAAGAGTCAAGCTTTAATTTTTCGCCCTTCGAATCTCCAGTTCCTGAATTGAACCTATCCTTTTTCAGGAAAATCATATACACAACAAGTTCCCCTATGGAAAATATAGAAGTGATGAGAAATATGTATGTATAGCCAAAACCGGCAAGTAATCCTCCAACTGTTGGGCCCAAAGAAAAACCAACATTTTGCAAAATTCTTGTAATACTGAACGCAGAATTTCTCTCGAAGGAACTTGTATTATTTGAAACGATAACATTGTCGGATGCACCGATTATACTCATCAATGGTTCACTCAGTACAAGAATGAGATAGATGAGAATCAATGATGATTTTAAAAAAATCAACGCTGTGAGAATAAAAAATAGAGTTGTAAGGAGAATATTTGATGCTATTATAACCGCTCTGGCACCTCGCCGATCTATGATCTTACCTGCCATGAGTGTGAGAGGAAGAGAAGAGATTGCCATGGCAAAAATAACAAAACCAATTTCAATATATGGTACATGACGTATGTCCAGCAGATATAGTGGTAAAAATATCCATAATTGGGAACGGGCAAATATTCTCATAAACTGGTTCAAAGAGACAACAGCTATGCCGTTTCTCCTGAGAATTGATAAAGTACCCGATCCATATTCCTCTGGCATAAGATTCTAAGGGTATGATTGATATGAATATAATCTGTTCTTTTAGTTATTCCACACCATGAATGATCCTTGATTTGAATTATTCAATTTGCTCTCTTTATCGGGAGAAATATGAACCATGTGAGTGGTGCCATCAATATGCTTACATGCGGCAACAGATTCACAGTCCGTGCATTTCTGCGAAGGCAAATTTTTACTGGTTATGAGAGAGATTGTTCTCTTTGATGAAAGAATTTCATGCAGAGAATTCTCCTTCAAACACCCTAGCTCTATCTTATTCCATGGAGAAAGTTTCACTTCGTTGAGGTCCTTTATATACAGCAAAGTATGCTCTTCTACAGGGCTATCGAAGCGGGAGGACTCTTCCTGAAGATCAGGGAAACTTATGTTCATCAGTTCCTTTGAATCGAGCAACATTTTCTTCAGAATCTCATTCTCAGGTTTTATGCCTGAATGAAAAATAGCTTGATCAAACTGCTCAATTTCAGAAGTATCTACATAATTCACCCGAATGCCACTCTTCTCCACGATAGACAGATAGGAAAAAATACTATCCAGCTTTTCGTATTCATTCAATTCCATGGATCTTGGTTGAAGTTGATCACAATTGACCTTAACATTCCACTGTTCCATGTCATATTTCTTCAGCATCGCATAAACATATGGTAAGGTTGAAAAATTTCTATGATCTATGGAAGTAAGTACCTGAGTGCCCATTCCAAGATCATTGAGAAAGGGTATGGTTTCAACAATTTTCCTGAATGAACCGGAAACGCCTATAACGGTGTCATGAATTTGCGGCGGCCCTTCTACAGACAGGATCATAGATGTAACCCCCAAGTTTACAAGAGACAGCATGAACTCCGGAGTGATTTCACTCTTCCCCGAAAAATAGAACTCCGATTTGATATGCGAAGATTCTGTTAGTTTATTTAAAGAAAGCATATCTTCGCTAGACCATTTCTCCAACCCTGAGAAAATGATCTTACGAACATCAGAGTCTTTCGATAGCACATATTCTCTCACGAGATCCAGATTAAGATTGAAATTGTTCCTGTCCCCAAGGATGCGAAAATCCTCTCCAAAATCCATGATAATAACGTCTGGCTTATACATAACAGAATATGATCTAAAGTCTAATGAAATCATAACCCAATATATGAGGAAAATATGATACCTATACCATATTAAAAGCACTATTCTGAGTAAGATTAATATTGTCATACATATGTCATACCGTGAATTTCATAGATTTCCTCTTTGGGTTTATTCTTGGCATAGCTCTTTTTGCTCTTATAATGTTATTTTCCTCAACGTACAGAAACAGGTCAAGGCTAGATAAGGAGTTACAGGCCATCCGTTCTGCATCCTCCGAGCTGATAGGGGAGGCACTGAAACAGAATTCACTTATAAACGATATATCGATGAGAAGTGCGGCAGATCAGGTGGGAAGTGCTCTTGACACAAATAAAGCAGAAATGGATGGTTTACTTGCACCCGTAAAAATGCAACTTGAAAAGTTCAACAATGCAATCGAGTCCATTGAAAACAAAAGAAGGGAAGACTATGGCAACATTAATGCTTACATGGAGGGCCTCAGGAAAGCAACTACCGATCTCACAAAGGAAACTGACGCTCTTAAAAATATACTTTCCAATTCTCAGGCCAGAGGAAAATGGGGGGAAGTAACTCTCAGGAGAATTGTGGAATCTGCTGGCATGGTTGAACATGTAGATTACGAGGAACAGAGTGTTGCTGATAATGGCCAGAGACCGGATATGATTATCAATCTTCCACATGAAAGAAAGATCATAGTAGATGCAAAAACACCCTATATAAATTACATAAAGGCAACAAATGCATCCACGAAGGAAGAGGAAAAGAGATTTCTGAAGGATTTCACCTCAGATTTAAGGAGACAGATCAGGCTCCTATCTTCCAAGGATTATTACTCATCAATCAACAATGCCTATGATTTTGTAATCATGTTTCTGCCACAGGAAAGCATACTGGGCATTGCGCTTTCAACTGATCCAGACATTACAGATTTTGCCCTTGAACAATCCGTTGTGATCTGCACGCCTCTCACCCTTCTGGCGAGTCTACGAGTCATACATATGTCCTGGAAGCAGGACTCTCTTATGAAGAATTCAGGTGAAATAGTAAAACTTGCCTCATCTATGTATAATAGAATGGATGGCATGTTGAAGAGGATGGCCGAGACGTCCAATAGTATCAAAAGGCTCATACGCGAATTCAACAGCCTTCTTAGTTACACAGACTCAAGCCTGCTGCCGTCTATGAAAAAAATAAATCAACTGGGGGAACTTGGGAACAGAGACCTTGAAAGTGTTGATGAATTGGATGACGATATTCGTGAGTTGAAGCATACTTCTCCCTGATTCGTTTGTTTTCTGCATACCTAAATTTCCAGAACTATGGGGCAGTGATCTGAGCCCATTATTTCATTCAGTATATCTGCACTTTTGATTCCATTCTTCAACCGGGATGAGATAACAAAATAATCTATTCTCCAGCCTATGTTTTTTGACCGTGCATTGTGCATATACGACCACCATGAATATTTCACCTGATCGGGGTGCAAGTATCTGAAAGTGTCAACATAGCCATTTTGAAGGAAATTCGCCATTAAGTCCCTTTCCATCTGTGTGAAGCCTGGACTATTCACATTGTCCTTGGGTCTCGCAATGTCAATTTCTTCTCTTGCCACATTAAAATCCCCACACAATACCACAGGTTTTCGCTCTTCAAGAGATTTAATGTAATTTCCCACAGCAATGAAAAACTCTTTCTTAAGATCCAATCTGCTCAGGTCCCTGCGAGAATTTGGAAAGTATGCATTTACCACAAAGATATCCTGAAATTCACAGGTGATCACTCTCCCTTCTGTGTCTGAATAGAATCCGTCCATGCCTCTAACCATTGATAATGGAACCTCCTTGCTCAGGATCATAGTGCCGCTATATCCATTCTTCTCAGCGCTGTTAAACGCCACATGGTAATCGCTTAACTTCAGATCAAGAGGAATCTGATCTCCGCCCAGCTTTGTTTCCTGTAAACATATAATATCATAACCAGAGGCCAGAAGACGAGAAAGTTCTTCGCCTCTCGATAGTGCTCTAAGGCCGTTGACATTCCACGATAACAACTTCATGGGGAGAAATGAGAGCGGACTTAACAAATGTTTTTACCTACCATGGAGCAAACCAGCTGTCATTCCTTAATTGCATCTCTATGAATTAAATATCCAGTTTAAGGAGCAATATTTACGGCTTTCCATAAGAATGCAAATGTTTAAACGTTATGCTTTAATTTAAAATAATGGGAGATGTGGTTATTGATTACAAAAAGAACGATCATACTATCATCGTTCAGAAACTGGATGAAAAATTGAGAGTGATAGCAAAGGACAAGGTGATTGCTGAAACTGATAGTGCGGTTGTTGTTAAAGAATCAGGTATGGATGATGTTATATATTATCCAGTGAGAGATGTCAACTTGACCTATCTTCTTGAATCCGAAAAAACAACAAAGTGTCCATATAAAGGCCGTGCTGATTATTATCATTTGAGTGTCGATGGTAAGAAAACTGAAAACGCGGTATGGAGATATCTCAACCCAACATTGGATTTTCTTCCAATAAAGGATTACGTTGCTTTTGACCCAACCTCCATAGACAAGGTTGAAAAGAGTTAATCAAAAAAAAGTTAAACCTCCATTTTTTAACAGGAACGTTAATTTTCCATGAACATAGATTTAATTTCGGTTTCTTTTCCCTGCGAGGTCCTTATTCCAGTTTTAAAAAGTAAATATAAATAGCCCAAATGGAAAAACATGGAACGCAGTGAGAAACATATGGAATAATATCTTACAAAAGAGTGCACGTTTTTAAGCTCCTGACTATGGAAAGACCATGTCAAGAAAGATCCATTCCTTCAGAGTTAATAGAATAACAGTACTGGCTCAGAGAAACAAAACCATACTCATTGGAAATATTGAGGGAGACAGAACTTAATCTTGGATATTACAAAAATAATGTTTCATTTGCCTATATGGTTATATGACTGTAAGGTATTTCTAATAAAGGTCTAAAATGAGAGGATTAAAAGACAAAAAAGAAGAAACAACAATATTCAAACATGGAAAGATGACTTCATCATTGTTTCTTCCTGAAATGGTAGAATATTTAAAGGATGTCTGTGCTCTAGCCTTCAAAAATAGAGCTGACCTAACGTTGGTTTCCCTGGCAGAATCAAATATTTACAGGATGTTAAATGTATTGCCGAAAAGAACTGCAAACGCAACATATGGAAGGGGATCATAAAATGGATGTTTTTTATGCCGTGGCTGATCCTACTCGGAGGAGCATACTGGACATTCTCAGCAGAAGCCCTCTCACAGCTGGAGAAATTGGGATGCATTTCTCAAATATTACACAACCTGGAATGTCGAAACACCTCAGAGTATTGAGAAAGGTAAATCTTGTTAGTGTGTCTGTAAATGCTCAGAAGCGTATATATTCACTTAACAGGGACGGCTTCACGGAGATAGAGCTGTGGATATCAAAATACCAGAAGTTCTGGAACAATAACCTGGATTCTCTTGGAAATTTCCTTGAT
>JAJZAR010000003.1 GCA_021799315.1 Thermoplasmata archaeon
AGTTAGTTTTAGGGACCTTAACCCTCGTCTAGGATGTTCCCTTCACGGGTACAGAGCTTATCCCTGCACCCTAGCACCCAGCTTCTACGATTTGGACAAGTTCGGAGTTCGATAAGTCGACGCGGACTTTCGCCCGCTAACCAACTATTCGGTCGCTCTACCTCGCCCAACATCTCTGCTGAGGTCTACCTGCGGGTAGTATCGGGGGGAACCCGCTATTACCGGCCTAGATTGGCCTTTAACCCCTACACCCAAGTCATCTGAACGATTTGCACATCAGAACCAGTTGGGTCCTCCACCAAGTTTTCACTTAGCTTCAACCTACTCAGGTGTAGATCGACCGGATTCGGGTCTTCCTCAAGTGACTTACGCATTTGTTACGTTACACCTCCATTGCTGTGCGTGTAATTGCTTTCGCTACGGCTACCTCTCATAAGAGTTAACCTCGCCACTCAATAAAACTCCCTGGCCCGTTCTTCAACACGGATAATAGAACACCGCTCACTTCGTGTTAGGAAGATCACCGCTTGAGTGCCCTATAAGTTTATCACTGCCTGGTTTCAGGTACTTTTCACTACCCTTCCGGGTTGCTTTTCAGTTTTCCCTCACGGTACTTGTTTGCTATCGGACTTGAGAAGTATTTAAGGTTGGATGTTGATGCCACCCATCTTCCCACGCGAATAACGACGCATGGTACTCTGGAACTTCTTCCTCGTAACCTTTACTCTTACTCTTACAGGACTATCACCTTCTTTGGTTGACCTTTCCAGGTCATTCTGATTCAAGTACTAGGTATTGGGAAGAGTCCTAACTCCACATCTTTTTCTTTTTTTCAAAGAAAAATTCGGTTTGCCTTATACCGCTTTCGATCGCCTTTAATAACGGTATCTCGATTGATTTCTTTTCCTTCAGGTACTAAGATGTTTCAATTCCCTGAGTTCCCTCTCCTTTCGGAGTGTCTTACGACAGGAAGTCCCATTCGGACATTCTTGGATCAAGGGCTCCTTGCGCCTCCCCAAGACATTTCGCAGCTTGGCACGTCCTTCATCGGCTCTCAAACCAAACCATCCCCCAGACAGTTTTCACAGATTGCACAATCCATTTTGCTGGAACATTAACTGGCTTCATTGATTATTGAAATAATCTCATACCCTTCCCCCTTGATATCTATTCAAGGAGTGCATCTCTTAGTGCGTATCGGTGGTATTAAACCGTGCCATATTAACATTTTGGTAAACCCTTATTTTTACCACTGTTTCTTTGCCAATTAAATGGAAAACGATCGTTATTAAAGAGACAGTAAAAATGGTTGTTATAGCTGAAATTAAATATCAAGCATTGTCGTGAAACATAATGAAACACTGCTCAAAACCTCTAATCTTTCAGAGACTCGGGAGACAATGACCGCATTTAGACCATAAAATCCTTAGAAATTGGGCCGGAGGCAATAATATAAGGAGCATAAAGTTCAGAAAACAATGAACGGCACACTCAGATCTTCAATTTTTGATTTCTTTGAACATATCTATCCATTGTTATCTCTGAGATATCTGTTGAATACAAGCCTATTCGTGATATGTCCTCCAGTATACCGGAAAAATTTACATCTCCATACTTTTTAGCCATCATGCTTTCCTTCTTCACTTTTATGGAATCCTTAATGTTCACAATCTTGTTCAGTGTTTTCAGATCGGCTCCCATGAATGCAGTTGTGGCTTCCTGAAACACTTCGTTACATTCTTTCATAAAGGACCTCAATTCTCCCTTTCTCTTTTGATCCATTGTCTCACATTCCTTGAGAATGTTGCATATATTGACGGCATGATCTGCAACCCTCTCCAGAATCCTTGAAAAAATAAGATTAAAAACAGTGTCCGTCTCCTCATGCCTGCCCATGGAGATTTCCTTCATTATGTAAAAATGATACCTGTCTACATCGTCGTCCCTTCCAATGATGTTATCTAAAAGCTCTCTCTCCATAGAATCCATGCCCCTAAGAGTGTCAACAAGCATCATCTGAACATTCATAATCATCCTTTTGAGAGCCGTAGATAGGGGAAAGCTTCCTGAATCCAGAACGTTTTGGAGAGTTATGGCATTTGCAGACTCTTCAAAGATCTCCACGCCCATCACCAACCTTGAAAATCTCTTCACAACGCTCTTGATGTCCTGGCTTATATATGTTTGAGATTTTACAATAAGTATATCGAAACCAGATATGTATAGAGAGACAAGGGTTCTGGGAAGGAGGTCGTCCGTAAACGTGCCACTTACGTCAAGTTCCCTGATTACTTCCTTCTTTTTGCTTTCATTCATAAAAATTGTGAGCGAATCACCGGAAGATTCGAGCGATAGGATACTCCCTTTTGATATACCGTTCTGTTTCACCCATTCTGGAGGCAAAGAGACAATGTAAGTTGATCCACCAGTTATCTGAACCTTCCGCGTTTCAATGGCCATATACCTAAATAGATAGCGAGGTAAAATATTTTTTCTATATAGATTACCTATTTCCTATATTGACTTACCTTCCTCTGGCTCCTGCTTATTGATACGCTGAATATACCAATAATAACAAAGATGATACCCAGTAAGGTGTAAAGGACAATGTAGTTCAACATGAGAGACAGAGTGAATTGATATTCTGGATAAAGAATAGGACCTCTGACAAACCCTGTGGTCACATTGCCAGCACCTGTTGAGGTGGTATAATTGAGATTTACCTCAACGTAATAATCGCCACTGCGAATATTTGAAAACGACTGGCTAACAGATATAGAACCGTCTACAGGAGTCATATTTTTTAAGAAAACTCTATCGGTAAGGTTAAGAAACTCGCCCGAGTTATATAGGAGAAATACAGGCATGAATGTTGTTGTACTATTCAGACCACTGAAACTGGCGTTTACTGTGAAATTGTGATAAGCACCGGAATAGGGGGATATATTCACTGTGAAATTAGAATCGCCTGGCGTATGACCTTCCAAAGTTCCCGGGTCAGAAAAAACGACAGGTGTCATGAGCAGAGACTGCACCACAAGAAGAATAATGAAAAAAACAATTCCATACTTCATTCTTTTTTTGAACCCCCATGTATTGGTAAAATGCATGGCAAGGAAAAATATGATTGGTATGGCAAAAATTACATAAATCAGATATGTCACGTAAATATACAGGCCCAAAACCGCAAGAGATGGCAAAAGTGCCAATACAGGCATTGTCCATTTTCTGTTCTTCTTTAAATATAAAAGAAGGTTCCCATTTTTCTGCTGAGTCTTCAACTCGATCGATCCCATATGGAAAATTGCACTATTTACCTTTTCATTTTGGGCGACATTGAATGCTATTAGAGCTTCACCTTATATCTTCGATTGATACTTGAAACTCTGGTTCAAGAGGAGAAGGACAAGAGGTTAAGGAACATGATGTACAAAGTTTTTGACTCAAAGGGAATAACATAAAAAATGAACAACGCTTGATGAAACCTTCTTCTGTATGGGAAAATGGCGTGACCAATAAAATTGTGTGAATTTAGTTGGTTTTAGATGGAATATCTGTTTGGTGCGAATACATGGTTCCAAAAGGTGTTGCTAATCGGAGATAATAGAAAACGTCTACAATACATTGAGGTACCTTTTTATCTCCCATTCTGTAACATAAGACCGGAAAGAATCCCATTCACTCTGTTTCACTGTGAGATAATTATTGTATACGTGTTCCCCAAGTATTTCTTTCATCAGTTTGCTCTGCCTGAGGTGGTGAATGGACTCTCCAAGACTCTCTGGCATAGATTCTATGCCAGCTTTCTTTCTCTGAGTACTGTCCATTTTGAATATATCCTTCTCTACAGGTTCAGGCATTTTATAATTATTTTCTATTCCGTCAAAACCCATCCCAAAGACTGTTGCGAACTGGAGATAGGGATTTCCTGAGGGATCAGGGCATCTCAATTCAATTCTCTTTCTCATATTGATCCCTGCTGGAACTCGGATGAGTGCAGTTCTGTTTCTGTTTGCCCATGATATGTACACCGGAGCCTCATATCCAGGAATCAAACGTTTATAAGAATTTACTGTGGATGCAAGAATTGATGAACCGGCATTTATGTTTTTGAGAATTCCTGCAATATAGCTTTGAGCGATTTTACTCAACCCATAGCTTTCCTTCTCATCATAAAAGAAGTTCTTTTTTTGATCCTTTGCCATGAGACTCTGGTGTATGTGCATACCCGACCCGTTTACCCCATTGACTGGTTTAGGCATGAATGAAGCAAACAGTCCATGATTTTGAGCTGCATTTTTAATGACGCTTTTGAGCATTGTGATACGGTCAGCCATAAGTAATGCATTGGAATATTTCAGGTCAATTTCCTGCTGCCCGAATGCAACTTCATGGTGTGCTGCTTCAGGTTCATAACCCAGGGCCTTCAGGTTCAGGAGTATTTCCTCTCTAACTTGACTGGCATTATCATTTGGTGTGTGATCAAAATACCCACTATGGTCTCCTGGTTCAGGTATTGGTTCACCATTCACATCTTTTTTGAACAGGAAGAATTCAAATTCAGGCCCAACATAAAATTCCATTCCTTTGTCCCATGCTTTCTTCAAATTACGCTCCAGCACATATCGTGGATCAGCAGGAGAACGTTCTCCGTCAGGAGTGAAAATGTTACATATGAATCTTGCAGCGACACCCTTGCTGCTGTATGGATAAAGAGAATAGGTATCGAGAACAGGAATAGCCCTCATATCAGACTCTTCTATCTGTGCATACCCTGCAACGGAACTGCCATCAAAAACTACCCCTTCACTCAGGGCGTCCTCGAATCTGTTTCTTGGCAGCGTGAGAGTCTTCACTCTCCCAAGAATATCGGAGAACTGCATATGCAGAAAATCTACTTCTTCTTTCCTTAACATTTCCAGGGATAGTTGAACCTTATCTTCCATGGGAAGCTAATATGATGGGACATAAAATTTTTTCTAATGGTATTGCCTATATTATGATATGATTGATTTTCTTGAGAGTAGAAGAATTGAACAAAATTACCGCTGGCTGCATGGGGATCTGTTCATAGTAATGAACATTGCAGGAACCAAAGCGGCAGAGGTCTTCAGAAAAGAATACGGTAATGGAAAACGTATTCTCTGCCTTTGTGGCCATGGAAATAACGGCGGTGACGGAATTATATCGGCCAAAGATCTCTCAAGAGATAATGAAGTGAAGGTGATTCTTTTCACAGATTCCCAAGGAAATATTTCTTCCATGAACGAGAGGGCCATTCAATATGGATCTCATATTGAGATTAAGAAAAATCCAGATTCTGACGAAATCAAGAAAACGTGTGAATGGGCTGAAGTCATAATAGATGCTATGCTTGGAACCGGGATCTCAGGCGAATTAAGGAAACCATATAACAATATTGTGAAAATTGCAAACATGAGTAAAAAAGACATTCTTTCAATTGATATTCCAACAGGTCTTGGTGCGCACTTACAGATAAATGCAAAACACACAGTCACTTTTGTGGATAAAAAACCAGAAATGAGTGAGAAAAATTCAGGTATTATCCACATAACAGACATAGGGTTTGGAAATGAGCCAGTCGATTACACAGGCGCTGGAGAAATGGTTTATTTCCCACTTTTAAAGGATGATGGACATAAGGGAGATAATGGAAGGCTTCATGTTATTGCCGGGTGGAGCTACCCTGGTGCAGGTTACATGAGTTCCAAGGCCGCCGGGGCTTCACTGGTTGATCTCATATCCTTGAGTGTTCCTGATCATTTATACTCCATATTTTCATCACGATTTACAGGAGAAATTGTAGTTAGAAGCTCGACAAAGGATGAGGAAAACTTAATGGAAAGAGCCTCGACAATCCTCATTGGCCCAGGTCTGGGACAAGGTCCACAGAATCTGAAACTCCTTGAAAGAACCCTTAGAATGAAAAAGAAGTTTGTTTTGGATGCAGATGCCCTGAGAATGCTTCCGGAGATTATGGATCTTCTACCTGAAGGGACAATTCTGACACCTCATGCCAGTGAATTCAGGCAGTTATCTGGATGGGATGCAACCGAAGAAAACGCAATTAAGTTTGCAAAGGAGCACAATGTTGTGATCCTTCTGAAGGGGAAAGTTGATCTTATAACAGATGGGGAAAGAGTTGTGCGAAGCAGAGGTGGAAACCCCAGACTTGCCATGGGTGGGACAGGAGATATGCTGGCCGGACTTGCCGCAGGTTTTCTATGCAGAGGCATGGCCCCATTGCAGGCTGCTAATCTTGCATCATTTGTAAACAAGTTAAATGCCGAAAGGATCGCAGTAAATAAATCATACTGGTTTGATGTAGATGAACTACTATCAGGACTGAGCTATACCATGGCTGAGTTATCCAGATTCATTAGCTGACTCCCAAGCCTATTTAAACCATAGTGTATTTCAAAATGTTGGAAAGAGAGATACCTGACAAAGTGGAAACCCTTGGAGATATTCTGAGAACTGCCGTACCACGTTTTAGCAGTTACTCTGCAGTGAATTATGGGAAAAATGTGTGGAGCTACAAAGAAATTGATGAAATGAGCCAATCACTTTGCACAGCAATAAACAATGAGTTTCCTGTTAAAAAAGGCCAGAGAGTTCTGGTAATTTTACCGCCTAGCATACAGAATGTACTTGCTTACTTCTCTCTCTGGAGCCTTGGGTTATGCCCGATCCCGGTGGACAGTAAGATCCCATTGGAACTTTTGAACAGGATAGTGTCCAGTGGCAAAATATCCGGATTGGTAACCTACAGTAATCTCTTCAGCCAGATAGACAAAGAGGATACAGCAGGGCTCTATACACTTCTCACAGATTCAACTGAATTCAGATCTCCGTTTTCTGGAAAAAATCCAGATATGGAAGGAAACCGTAGAAGAGGCTCCCTTCAGAGACCCAGAATGGAGGAGATGTGCTATGGAGAAAGTGGATATACTGTAAGTATTGATAATATCACAGATGTAGCCCTGAGCAATATAGGGTGGAATAAAGATGGCAATTTCACTTTCATCGATTTTAATCATGCAACTATTCTCAATGCATTAAAAACAGCTTCTGATACATTTCCTATGAGAGAGTCCATACCGCATTTGGTGACTAAAGAACCAATGAATTCATGGGAAGTTGTGGTCTCACTTCTACTACCTCTATACAAAGGAGCAAGACTCATCATGTGCGAAGGTTATGAAGACGATGTGAAAAAGAATATAGAAAGAAATTGCAGGGACGAAAGCTGCAGTATTTGGACAAGCAATAAGACGTTTAAAGTTCTGGAAAAATTGGAAAACAACGTCAGAGACAGACTGAGCATAATATACAAAAACACCATAAGCCCAGAAGGAGAATTCAAGTTCCTTGGGAAGCATATCACATCTCTCTTTTGCCTTGCAGGACATGAATTGTCTGCTCTTCCCATATTTTTCAAGCAATATCTCAAAGAAGCAAATTTCAAATTGCTCGACAGCGTTAAAGTCTCCCCGGAAACATCTCATCCCATAATTTCCAAGAAAATTTCAGGAGAAGGGTATGAGAATGAGGATGGAAACGTAGAGTTAAAAGATATAACGAGCCATGAAGATTCTTTCGAATTCAGTAGGGATGGACCTAGAGGAGACAATTACTTCACAGGTTTTGGAATCCCCACAATTCTTCTTGAAAAATGGCTGAACGAAAAATTTAAGATCAAACACAATGATCTATCCATAGAAGGAGACCCACTGACTATTCGAATAAAAAATAATTCTAACATCCCTCAGCAATCCTTACCGGAAATGATAAGCCAGATGTTAGTCATTAAGAATTAATTATTTGGAAACAATTTTTTCCAGACGTTTTATTATTGCCTTAATTCTGTCCATATCTTTTTGGTAATTTTCATCCTTAGCTGAGGTGGCAATATCCTCCATGTAACTGATAACTCCTTCTATTTCATTGATTGATTCACTCATATCCCTTGGAGATTGCCCACTTCTCCCATGTCCATGAAATCCAAATTCACTGAATACACTGTCTTCAAGAGAGTATTTACCGCTTTCATCCTTCGATATGGTACCTTCTTCAACCATTTTCTGCAGCATAGGATACAGTGATCCTGGAGACGGTCTCCAGAACCCAAAGGTCATCTTTTCTATTGAGTCCATAATCTCTGCGCCATTTTTAGATCCATCTCTCAAAGCAAACATTACTGAGAATCTGAGATCCTTTCTTCTTCCAAACATTCCTCCCATCATATTTATCAAAACGGTTATCCGATATCGGTATATAGATTTTATCTATTTTTGCAAGTATAAGACTGTCAATCCTTATAACCTATCCTAAAATTCCTGTATGCCCTTAATTCACAATTTAGAGCTTAGGTGATTGAGTATGAGTGACGTAAAAAACAATAATGAAAGTGACTTGAGAAAGGGTTTAGAGGGAGTTATTGCCGCAGAGACCAAGATTGGTTATGTTAATGGCACTGAGGGCAAATTGTTTTATGGCGGGTATGAAATACAGACTCTTGCTGAACAGAGCAACTATGAGGAGGTTTCTTATCTTCTCCTCCATGGAAAGCTTCCTGACAGAAATGAATATGAAAAATACTGCAAGGCTCTGAAAGAAAAAGCAACTATTTCGAAGAATGTTGAGAAAATCATAGAAGAAATGGCTGGGAAGGTTCATCCCATGTCCATACTGAGAACAGCGGTGTCTTACTTATCAGTAGAAGATAAAAGAGAGTCGGAGTCAGCCCTCGATGCGCAGAAAGAGATGGGGGAATCCCTTATTGCTAAAATGCCTACAATAGTGGCTGCTATTCAAAGGGCTGATCAGGGTAAGGACATAATAAAACCTGATCCTGATTTGAATTATGCGACAAATTTTTATCATATGGCTCTGGGAAAAAATCCAGACCCAATTGAGAGCAAGATAATGGATACGGCTCTCATCGTTCATGCAGATCATGGAATGAATGCCTCGACATTTTCTGCCATGGTAACAATTTCAACAATGGCAGATATGTATTCAGCCATTACATCAGCCATAAGCACACTGAAAGGTCCTCTTCATGGAGGAGCCAATGAACGTGCACTCAAGATGTTGCAATCTATGGGTTCTCCAGAAAATGTTGAAAAGAAATTGAGTGAGATGCACGAAAATGGAGAAAGGGTTATGGGATTTGGTCATAGAGTTTATAAAGTATATGACCCAAGAGCCAAGATACTTAAAAAATTTGCAGAATATTTCGGTGACAGAAGAAAGGATAAACTGTTCGCCACAGCCATGAAAACAGAAGAACTCATGATAAACAAGTATGGAGAAAGAGGAATATTTCCAAATGTTGATTTCTATTCAGGCATAATTTACGATTCTCTGGGGTTCAGCACTGACCTATTTACTCCAATATTCGCAGTTGCCAGAATATCAGGATGGGTTGCGAGGTCTCTTGAATATGCCTCCAATAATAGACTTTTCAGGCCAAAGGCGAACTATATTGGAGACAGGGGTCCGTTGAAATACGTGGCCATACAGGACAGGGAGTAATGCCTGAGGAAATCTCGTCTAAAGAGTCTTCTACCACCATTTTTGTTCCGGATACATCTGCCATACTTACTGGAAAGATAGACATCTATTCTTTAAATTCCATTGTACCAGAAAGTGTGTTGAACGAAATAAGGAAAGGTAAAGAAAGCAGAATTTACAATGACGGTTTACACATTTTAAAAACTGCAACACCCACGCATCAATCGGTAGAGATTGTCCGAGAAGCTGCGAAATCATCTGGTGATATTAGTTTTCTAAGTTCGACTGATATAGATGTTATAGCAATAGCCCTTGAAGTCAAAGGAGTAATACTCAGCGATGATTATTCACTTCAAAACGTAGCATCCAAATTGAATATTGCGTTCAAACCTTGTGGCCTAAAAGGGATTGAAAAACAAATAAAGTGGGAATTCAGATGCAAGGCTTGCGGCCTAAGGAGAAGGGAAAGAGTGGAATTCTGCCCCGTGTGTGGACATGTAATGACAAGATATCCAGTACAGAAACAATGATCAATATTTTTGCTCCCAACATGTGGAGATATATAGCTAATTTCAGAGTAAGGGGTATTTCTGGGTTATCTGGTCAATAATGGATTCTTCTGCCGGACCTATACCTATACATGTAACGCTGCCTGGCTCCACCTGAGTAAAACCTGCATCTGATATTACAGATGTGAATAATCCAAGAATCTCGCTTTCGCCTTTTAATCTCATGAGTTCATCTTTGTTCGCTAAGCGTATAACAACCTTTTTCTGACCTGAACTTTCCCAGTGTTTGAAAGCTTTCTTGTCGTGCTTCTCTGCCCACAGAGCACAATTAACAGCGGCATGGGATGCCTGTGCGGCAATTTTACCCTTTCCCATATCGAGATCCTTTCTCACACCAATAACGAGTTTATATTCATCTACCATGGGACATCCTTCCTGTGCATTTTGTAAGCGAGTATGTTCACCCCTCTGTGAAGAAAGGGCGTTACTGCCAGAATGATCACAATATCTATAAAATTGCCGTAAAGGGTAAAAAAGAAATGCGGTTCAGCGAGCCATAGAAAAATAAATGCAAATATTACAAATGGCCACATGTCCAGAAGGTTCCCTCTCTGGCCACGTTTCATGTTGATTCTTCGCTTTATGAAGGAGCCGATCATATCTCCTGTAAGAGAGCCCCATGCCAGAAAGAGAGAGACAAATATCAACGTCTCGAATTTATAACCACTGATAGCGAAGTGAGTGAAGTTCATAATTTCCAGGATGATGAAACCGATAATTGTTCCTATGGCAATTCCACCTATATACCCGCTAATGGTCTTCCCATCTCCAAAAATTCTCTTTCCGTCGAAAAAATTTTTCCCAAAATCAACTTTTCCATAACCTCCAGTTATCACTGCGCCAGGGTTTGCAACCAGCGCTGGAATGAAGGCTAGAAGGCCTCCTATGATACTAAATATCAGAACTTGCATAGGTTTCTACAGCCTTCAGTATGTCTGCCTTAGTTATTATTCCTTTCAAGACCAACTGATCCATCACGAGAACAGCGTTGGAGAAACGTAGTATGGGATAAATTGTGGAAATAGGTGTCATTGTTGGTACCTGAGGTAGGAGAGGCCCCATGATTTTGTTCACTATCATTCTCTTCAGAGACTCCGGTGAAATCCCTTTCATGAGATACTCATTTACCTCTGCCTCTCCCAATGTGCCTATTACGTGATTTTCAGAGTTGAGAACCGGCATCTGCGAAATGCCGAGTTTTTTAAGCGTTTCCATACACGTTATTATTGAGTCTGTGGCTCTGCATGTTATAACATTAGTTGTCATGATTTCCTTTGCTTCAAGATCTAGCTGATCAGTTTTTTTAGTGTGTGTTTGAAGATAATTGTAAATTTTTCTTATGTTTTCATAAGTTGGGTTAATATCACCCTTTTCCAATCTTGCAATGTATGACTGACTTACACCACATACTGTTGCCACTTCTTTCTGACTTATGCCAAGAGATTTTCTCATCTTCGAAATGTCTTTCACTGAAGGAAGCATGGCAGATTATGTCTTAATAGGTAATATTATTATTGATAAAATGTGCATAGATTATAACTCTTAGTAATTATTGACAATGCATTACCATTTATTAATAAAAGATATGAAGGTTGAGCCATGAATTGTGACAGTGCAGAAGTGCTCCGATGAAGTGGGCACGTTGAGAATTTATGGTATGACTATAATCTGGAAGCCTAGAGAAATTTCACATAAATAATGAAAAGTGATTGAAAAATAAGGAAATTTTTCAAGGAATGCTAATGTGATAGTTGACTGGCATCCCTTAAGAAAAAGTTATTAACGGTTTTTATATCCACATGGACCGAGTGGTACTTAATGGTCAATGTTAGAGATGTTCCTGCCGATCTCCTTATAGAGAAACTTAAGGAGGAATTGAGCAAGGATAAAAATATTAAAATTCCTGAGTGGACAGAGTTCCTTAAATCAGGTTCCCATAGGGAAAAAAGCTGGTATCAGGAGGACTGGTATTTCAGAAGACTGGCATCAACTCTCAGGAAAGTGTATCTTAGAGGAAATATTGGAATTCAGAGATTGAGCGAGGAATATGGCGGAAGAAAGGATAACGGATCCAAGCCATATCACCCAGTTGCCGGAAGTAGAAGCATAGTAAGAAATATGCTTAAGGAACTTGAGCAATTGAACCTTGTTGAGAAAAAGGAAACTGGTAGGTCCGTATCACCAAAGGGTGTATCTCTACTTCAGAAAGCATCCAGAAGTGTAATGGAAAGTTTGCTGGAAAAAAATCCTGAGCTTAAAAAATATCTGTAGGTGATGAAGATTTGGATTCCGACAAAGAACTTGAGGAGATCAGAAGACGACGAATGGAGGAGATGCAGAGGTCTCAGGGTCAGGAAAGAGCGGATGAAGAACAACAGAGAGCAGCTCAGGAAGCTGAGAAAGCAAAGAAACAGCAGATACTGAGACAGATTCTTGATATTGCAGCTAGAGAGAGGCTGGCCAACGTAAGGCTGGTCCGCCCTGATCTCGCTGAGAATGTGGAGAATCAGCTGATACAATTGTACAGCATGGGAAGAATTAACAGAATAATAACTGAGGAAGAAATAAAACAGATTCTGGGGAGAATGACTGAAACCAAAAGAGAGACCCACATAGAGAGGAGATGAAAATGAGTAGAAATAAAGAAACGGCAAGGAAAATAAGATTGATGAAGAGAATAAATGAGAACAGGAGAGTTCCAGGATGGGTCATAATGAGAACCGACAGAAAAGTCACTCAAAACCCAAACAGAAGAAACTGGAGAAAGAATAATCTTAAACTTTGAAGGTGAAATAAATGGCAGGAGAAGAATTATCAAATGAACTATTAATGAATATACCACTAAGGAAAGCCTTTAACAGTTCCAAGAGAAGAAGAGCTGACACAGCTATGAAGATAGTCAAGGAAACTGTATCTAAATTTACAAAATCAGATCTTGAAAAAGTATGGGTAGACAGTAAGATAAATGAAGAGATATGGAAGAGAGGAAGATTCAAAATTCCTTCTCATATTCAGGTTAAAGTTTTAAAACTACAAAATGATGAAATAGAAGTACTGATGCCATAAATGATAAGAAAATTATCTCTTTTTGAGAGCAACTTTGTGGGTCTGTATTTAAGAACTTGGGATGATGTTGTTATCGTTCCCAAAAATTTAGAGGAGGAACAGGCAACAATCATTCAGGAGACACTTGGTGTGAATCTGATCAGAAGTAGCATGGACCCTTCTGGCATGTATGGCGTATTTTCTGTGATGAATTCCAGAGGGCTTATCCTGAGTGGAATTTATGGTGGGAAAAAAACAGATTACGATATAGGAAACAGGGAAGTGCTCTACCTGAAAGACCACATAAATGCAGTCGGAAATGATATTATTGCAAATGATCACGCTGCTATGGTGCATGAAGATTATGGAAAACGCAGTGTTGAAAAGATTTCAGATGTACTTGGTGTGGAAACAGTTAGGGGTAGAATAGGCGGTTTCAATACTGTGGGCTCTGTGAGCGTAGTAACATCAAAGGGTATGATAGTAAATCCTGAAACCAGCGATGATGAGATAGAAATTCTGAAAGACCTTTTTAAGGTGCCAGTGAAGCTAGGGACTTCAAATTTCGGAAGTCCTATGGTGGGATCGGGTATTGTCGCTAATAAAAACGGAGTTCTTGTAGGAGAAGATACAACATCCATAGAATTAACCGCTATTGATGATGTTTTATCCTGATTCAAAAAATATCTTTTATTTTCAATAAAGATTTAAGTTCTACTCCATTTTCCCTTAGCAATTCTTTTCCCCCTTCTTCCCTATCAATAACCGTAATTGCTTCCTTAACAGTGCAATGATTTTCCCTCAATAACTTTACTGCTTTCAATAATGACCCTCCTGTGGTTACAACATCTTCGATCAGAGTCACTACAGGTTTGTCCTCAGCATGCCCCACGAGAAGCTTTTTCATTCCATGGTTGGATTCTTTTCTAATTATTAAATAGGGTATTTTCAGATCATATGCCAGTGCTACAACAATTGGAACCGCACCAAGTTCCACACCACCTACCACTTCGGGAGTTTGAATTTTCTTTATCTCCTTTATTATTTCCCTCATGATTTCGGACTTTGTACATGCATCCTTAATATCAGCATAATACTGTGATTTCTTGCCTGAGGTTAAGGTAAAATCACCTCTTTTCACTGCATTTTCTCTTATCAACATATCTCTAAGCATGGGGAAGATAATATGATAAACAAAATAAAACATATGGTAGATTCAGATCCCTAGTTGAAGTCCACAATAATCCATAAGTAGTGACATATACTCTGCGATAATGATAGCAGAGAGATATTTAATTAATAAATACAAGAAATCTATTTATATAAGTATGTGAATATAGTTATGATTAATATGTATAAAAGAGAGAGAGAGGATAAGTAAACAGAAGAGACAGCGTTTGTATCTGGAGCCAGAGACTTTGCTAGTGGGGTTTGTTGTGATTATGTTTGTTGGACTAAGTATTATGGGTGGCGTGAGTTATTTCTCAAATTCGCATTCAATATACCGGAGCAGTAATAGTGCTCACCCATTTATGAGTACAGGCCCAACCTGTCAAGGCAGCAAAATTTACTATGGAAATTCAGTATATTTGGAGATTAAAGGAAAGAATGTGTTCGGATGGACAATGGCTTGGGTTAGAGATACTTGGACATATGCATTTAACGCACAGGACGGTACATTTGTAATAGGAAGTAATACTTTCAATACGTTCACGAGTGGAAGTTCATGGCCGGATAGTGCATCCTTTAACGGTGCTCAAATATGTACATCTCAAAGTAAATTGGAAACAACTTTTAATACAGATCTCAGTTCACCTATTAACAGTTTAACTGGGACGTACTACCTAAAACTGGTGTCGGTTAGTGATACACAAATTAAGTTGTACGACGGATCAGAAGGAACTAAAACTTCAGTGAGCATTTCCCCTATATCAATTGGTTTTCCGACTGATATTGATCTGTCTCTCTAATCTAATTTATGTGTTGACTATGAAAACTCCAATAAATAGCAAAAAGACAGGAAAGCAACAAATAAGGAAAATGTTCATTAACAATATTTTGGTTATAATGTTAATCACATCTGGAGTCTCAATGTCTATATTCTCAGTAGGAGAGTACTATTTTGGGTCATATATTGAGTCTCCATATCACAATTCTATAGGAAATAAATCTACCTTTGTATACTATGGAATAATTCAAAGTTACATTAACAAAACAGATGGGACCACTTGCTGCTATGCCATGGGACTGAACATATCCCATATAAATAACAATCAAAGAGTTATGTCAATGACTATTTATTTGATTAAGGACTTTGAGGATTTCAATGTATACAAATACCATAATTTTCCATTTCGCGCGGGTGTAATTAAAAAAATTGGAACAAAAACAGCTAATCATGACACTTGGTTATACAAAAGTGTGAATGCAACCATATTTCCTTCTTCGAATGCTGTAAGAACAAAATTCTGGAATATGACAATAAATTCTACACCTTTACAATGCATGAACAATGTCTATGGTTTAGGCATTCCATACGTTTATGACGTTCACTCATCACAACCGATCATAGGAAGTTACATGAAATATTCAAATTTTTATGTGCTTAAGGGTATATATCTTTCCACTACTATTGGAAATGAGTTCTTGAAGTATTTTAACCTGCCCGCATTAACAAATGATTCAGACTCCTGTTTTAACTTCGCTCTGGCGCACAGCAACACAGTCCCACCACAGAATTGGAAAGGTTGGTTTACTGAAGGCATAGGAAATGCCTTTCCTGTAAATGTTGCTTTGATAACCGTCGGTATCGTTGTATTTATACTTCGATACAGGAGATAACACATGGAATCAATAAGAATATATGGAGAACAGGTAACAAAGAACTTTGGCAACATAAGTGCACTTAACAATATATCATTCGACGTGGAGGGAGAAAGAATTGCCATTCTTGGGCATAACGGAAGTGGAAAAACTACGTTGATGTCAATGATCCTAGGATTACTGAACCCATCAAGTGGAAAGGTTTATATAAATGGAGTTGAACCTTACAAACACCACAAGTGGGTAAGTGAGAATTTATCGTTCTGCTTCGAAAAGGGAAAAATGCCTTATTCAATGACCGTTGAGAGCTTTCTAAACACAATAAAGGATGTATGGGGGAGAGAAGATGTGATAAACAATATCTGTCAAAGTTTTTTTGTGAATAGATTCGAACACTTACAGATGAATAGACTGTCCACAGGGCAAGAACAGATTTTATATATTCTTACAGCAGTATTATCTTCCGCTCCTATTTTATTTTTAGATGAACCATTTACCCATCTTGATACTTTTGTTTCGTCCGGTATATATGATTACTTACTTTCAAGTGGTAAGAATCTGGTAATAACTACTCAATCCATAGAGGAAGCCGAAACCCTTGCCGATTCGTTTTTAGTGATAGGGGGAGGTAAATTAATTTGGCAGGGCGACAAAGATGAATTATACGACGATGAAACGTTTGAAGTTATGCCAATAGGAAATACACTGGATACATTCAACCTTGAAGTCTTGTATACAATAGAGAGGAGGATTATATGCAAAAGTACAGAGGAGAAACTAAGTAAGCTATTGATGGATCATAAAATTATGGGTTTCAGAAGAGCAGGTCTGAGGAAGATATATGGTAAAACTGGGCAAAATCATTAAATGGTATCTCAAAACCATAATGACCACTCCTGTTTATGAAGTGGTTTTGTTTCTGATTGCTCTTGTTCAAATAGGGTCCATGTATCTTTTCAATGGTTATTTCCTTTTAATCTTTGTTAGCTCAATTTTATCTTTTCCCATTATGGCAATTCTCTCCGGAACAGGAGTATATAGAGATAAGTCAGCACAGTTACTGGAGTTAAATTTATTCAAGGACAGAAGAAAGATTGCTCTGGCAAAATTCGTTTCAGTAACACTTTCTTTCCTACCAGTATTTGCTTTCAACTCAGCCTTTCTTTCGATTCATCACTATTCATTCCTCATAATACCATCTATTCTTTCAATGCTTGTGCTTATCAGTTTAATTTCGGTGTCTGCTCTTTACAGAT
Source organism: Thermoplasmata archaeon (assembly GCA_021799315.1). Classification (GTDB taxonomy): domain Archaea; phylum Thermoplasmatota; class Thermoplasmata; order Thermoplasmatales; family Thermoplasmataceae; genus Cuniculiplasma. Next base: position 17,234 of record JAJZAR010000003.1, read on the forward strand.
CAAGTTCAAAGGCAGTTATATCGACAATGATGTATGCATTTCTCATACCCATGGCCATAGATGCGTTACTAAACAATTATATGATGTTGCAAACTCATCCTAGTATAGTTTTTTCAGCTATATCATATATATTTTCACCCATATTTTCTATTTACTATTTCAAAGTTGGGCTGATAGAACTGATGCCATGGGAAGGTTACATATTTTCTTTGATTTTTTCACTCATTGTTATCACAATAAGTATATTTCTGTCGGAAGAGCTTGAAATAAAACCATGATAATAATATGTCTACTTAATTATTTTCCGTAAAGGCGAGCGGCAAAACCTTTGTTTCAGTATACCTTCCATGCAACTTTGTAATATTAAGCACCCAAATAAGCAAATATGCCATCTAAATAAGAAAAAGATGACTAACTCTTTGAGTGTAGCTAGAAGGTTTGAAATGCTTACCTATCGCAAAGATATAGATTTTCCTGAAACTACATAGTTTTCCAGTACTGGCAGCCCTTCAATATTTATTTGACTTGTAATTCTATCTCCTGGTGTCAACTCCACCGCGCCAGGTGTTCCAGTGGAGAGAATGTCTCCCGGAGCAAATGAAAACACCTTGGAATGAAATGAAATCAAAAACTGAGGTTTAAATGTCATATTATCAACAATATTTTTGTAAATTATCTGATTATTCTTACCAGTTGAAATTTCAAGCTTTGAGATATCAGTGATCTCGTCCATTGTAACGATTACCTGGCCCATTGAAAAAAAGGTGTCATAGCTCTTAGCTCTAGTGAGAAATCGAGGATTTCTTTCAAGAATATCAAGAGCGGTCATATCTGTTACACACACAATACCAAAAACATATCGCATTGCGTCCTTCTCCTTAATGTTTTTAGGTGTTTTCTTCATGACAAGGGCCATCTCAGCTTCCCCTGTTACTCTGCCAATTCCTTCAGGAACAATAATATTGTCTCCATGGCCTATCATAGTAGATGCAGGGCGAATAAAACTGGCAGGTTCATCTGGGACTTTTTCTCTGAGATCAGAAGCATGATTTGGATAATTAAGCCCAATACACCATATGAGATTGGGCTTCCTTAGTGGGATGTCAAAGTTTATTTTTCCCTCTGCTCCTTTGAAACTGTTATTATCCAGCCTGCTATCTTTCAAAAAATCCTTAAGGTTCAAAAGTGCTCTTTCGTTCCCAATCAATTCTTCCATTTGCCCCGGTAAATCCATACCGAATGCTTTCTTTATTTCGTTAATAGGAACAATTTTTTGGTTTATGATAAGGGACAGAACAGGACCTTCTTTTCCTTTCACCGTGCAGAATCTCACATCAAGCACAAATAAACCCTATGGATAAAGCTTATGGATCTTGCACGATTAAAGTTGGATTATAGATAGTAATTCTATTTAGATGCAATCTCGTCAAGCCCATTTGTTAGTTCCTCTTCCAATTTATTCCCTGCACCAAAGCGTATTCTTAAGAGTCCTGATCCGCCGCCAATCCGTCCCCCATCTACTTTCGTATTTACTCCATCATAAAATAACGTTAGAAAAAGCCCAATTACATCATTTGTTCTGAAGAAATATTTACTCCCTGCAACTATATCAATCCTGCACTGCCCTGACGTGTGAGTACTGGAATATTCAACATTACCAACAACTCGAGTAAAGAGATCAATTACCTCGCCAGAATCAATTTTACCAGGAAAAGTTAAGGTGATCATAATTAGAACAAATATCCAAAATATATAAGTTTTAATGTTGCAAGAGATTTCACTTAGGCCATTCAAACACAATGGGTCATCATTTTAACTTCTGGAATTTTTCCATTATTTAATGATTGCAAATATGTCTGCGAAAACTTAATATATGGGTCAGACAATCGTCCTTCATGATGCAATATGATCCAGAATTTGAAAAAATCCTGAAACTTGCGAGAGTTAGAGTTAAAGTTATTGGTTGTGGTGGGGCTGGATGTAACTCCATAACAAATCTGAAAAAATTCGGAACACCTGGAGCAAAACTCATTGCCCTCAATACAGATGCGGCCCACTTGAAGGATAAAACAGATTCAGATGTCTTTATGCTTATTGGAGAAAGATTAACTAACGGGCACGGTGCCAAAGCTGATCCAAACATTGGCAGAGACGCAGCCATAGAAAGTAAGGAAAATATAAACAAAGCAACTTCGAATGCAGACCTTGTATTCATAATTGCAGGCATGGGTGGCGGAACAGGGACAGGGAGTGCACCAATTGTAGCTCAGGCCGCAAAAAATAATGGTGCCCAGGTGATATCCTTTGTCACCTTGCCCACAGAAAGTGAAGGAGAGATAAGAAAGAAAAATGCAAAAATCGGACTGGATAATCTTTCCAAAGTATCCCACACAGTGATTGTAATTTCCAACGACAAACTCAAGACTATAAATGAAAAAAAGAATGAAGATGAGAGCTTTGCCATGGCTGACAAATTCATAGTGGATCAGATATCAGGGCTTATTCAGACTATCACTGAGACCAGTCTTATAAACGTGGAATTTTCTGATCTTATGAAAATACTTTCCTATTCCAGAACTGCCTATATTGGAGTTGGGGAGTCTCCTGGAGGAGAGAGAAGGATGGAATTTGCTCTAAACGACGCACTCTCTAATAAACTGATGCAAATCGACATTTCCGGAGCTAAGGGGTGTTTGATGAGGGTTGTGGGAGGAAATTTTACCATAGATGAGTTTGATGATGTGTCCAAGAAAATGCTTTCTATGATGAATAGTGAATGCGAATTTATTCTCGGTGCAGACATAAAGGAAGAAATGGGTGATTCTGTGAAGATATTCCTCGTCATAACTGGAGTTGATTCGGAATTCATAATAGGTAACGGAGAAAGAATAAATCCTCACCTCTTTGGAGATGACGATAATAACAATATTATAAGCTAATTGTGAAAATAGCATTATTAACTAATTTTTCTCCCGTTATTGGGAGAGATAACTTCGCATAAGAATTACATATTGAACTTGTCTTTATTATGTATGGGTCTAGTTCATGAAGACCACTCTTGATGTCAATACATAGAATCCTATATTCTATTGGATTGAGACTGATGCAAATTTATTGCGTAGAAACATTTACAGGCTTTTTAATACACATATTTGTTTCATCGCTCTTCCGTGTATAAACGTACAGTAAAAGGATCCAGTTCTCCGAGTATACTATTTATATTGTTTATAGTTTAACATCTGGTGATTTTTATTATCTTCCATGTCTTTTCTAAACTTCCTTGTTTGATATTTCCATGAGGTTGTATGCAATGACTTTGAGGTTCATTGCATAGTCATTCCTGAGATCAATCCCAATCCTGCGGTTCGCCCATAATCGTTCAGTAACAGGGTCTATCCTCTTATTGCCGTCAATTACAGGAGCGGTGTGTGGCCCAAAAAAACATGATCATATGCGCCTGATTTAAGATATTCCTAATATTTTTTATGAGTGAAAATTCCCAAGAGAATGCGCGATTTCATGACGCTCTGAACCTTTTACTAATTAAGTTTATTGATTACAAAAAAAATACTACGAATCTATATATGTATTTATGATACAATTTCATGAATAAAAAACATGGAAAAAAAATAACGCTAGTCATTCTCGTTTCGTTTATACTGGTTTTATCGTCAAGCATGCTGTTTCTGGACCAGCCCCAGAGTTCTGGTAACTCTGGCGTTTCGTCCGGCTCCTTTGTAACTGGTTCTTACAACGTTACATTCACGGAATCTGGGCTGACATCGGGAACTCAGTGGAATGTAACGCTTAACACCGTATCCGAAACGTCAATAACAAACTCAATAGTTTTCTCTATGGCAAACGGGTCATATACCTATACAGTAGGCACCGTGCCGGGATTTAACGCAACACCATATACAGGTTCGGGAACTGTTAGCGGAGCAGCAGTTCCAATTACCATAACATTTACAAAACTGGCCCCTGTATCCATATCTCCAGTTAATCTTGGAACAGCAGGCAATTACGCAATTCTGTCAAAAACTGGAATCTCCAACACAGGAACATCCTCCATTGTTGGTAACATAGCTGTCAGCCCTGCCAGCAGTACTTACATAACTGGCTTCTCATTAGTCTTGAATTCAACCGGGCAGTTTGCAACCTCATCACTCGTAACAGGGAAGGTGTACGCAGCAACATATACATCACCTACCCCTTCAACACTCACAACTGCAGTTGGCGATATGCAGACAGCATATACTGATGCTGCAGGAAGAACCAATCCTAATTATGTAAACCTTGGAGCGGGAAATATAAATGGAATGACATTGGTACCTGGTCTTTACAAATGGGGAACTGGCGTGTCCATATCAACAAGCATAACACTCACAGGAAGCTCAAGCTCAGTGTGGATTTTCCAGATATCTGGAGGACTCACATTCGGTAACGGAGCACACATAATTCTCAGTGGTGGAGCACAGGCTAAGAACATATTCTGGCAAGTTGCAAGTGGAGTGTCCATAGGAACTGGAGCATCATTTTATGGTATAATACTCTCGCAAACATCTATCACAATTGCCACAGGTTCAACCATGACCGGTCTCGTCCTGGCTCAAACCGCTGTTACCCTTCAGTCCGATAAAATAGCTTCGCCTTCAGGGGCGCAGAATATAACTACTGCGATGTACGGAGTTACATTCACGGAAACCGGTCTTCCTTCAGGAACAACATGGTATGTGAATTTAACAGGTGCGGCTTCATCTGGCCCATTGACAGCATCAACCTACACAGTGAGTCTTACCAACGGATTATACTCATACACTGCCAGCTCAACGGACAAAACCTATCACTCAGTCACGGGAACTCTCTCTGTAAACGGCCATTCATCGTCGGTTACGGTTAAGTTCTCAACAACTTCAACGACTTCAACGCCAGGATCGGGGATTTCAAACACTGACATATACATAATCGTCGGTGTTGTTGTGGCATTGGCCATTATTGGTACGGCAGTAACAATGATTCTGAGAAAGAGAGGATCCAAATAATCCTCCAGTCTTTTTTTAATCTATTTTAAAAATATTTTCTAACCATAAACTTTTAAATTTAACAAAACTAGCAAATTAACAGATTTTGATCTTTTATAATGTTTATGACTAATTAGATTTAAGAATAAAACCCTGGAATTATGTACATCCTGAAACAATCATAGAAATGAAAAAGAACGATGGATAATGCATGCATACTCACTGTCAGAGTTATTGTATGTCTCAGACTTTTGACATAAATATGCCGATTCATGATCACATCTTCCACTTAGACTTTGTCAAACACTCGTTGATATTCGACTTCCTGCCATCTGCTCTGCATCTTTTGACTGCTTCACAGCTTCATTTGGCAGGCCTTCATGGGATCGGTTCAGCCATGTCCGACCCCTGCCTGCAATGTTTATGCAGGCATTTACGTCTCGATCTATCTCAAGACAACATGAATCACACCTCAGTATTCTGCCATGCCCTATTCGGGTCAGAGACCCACATGCCGAGCATTCTTTACTGGTGTTTACCTTTGCTTTTCCTGTTGGCTCTATTTCAGTGTGAAATAACTTGCAATATATAAGCTTGAGTATGGCAAAAAATCAACTAAGAATTGACTTCCTCTCCACTTAGAAAAGCAGTTCTATGCTGCCGACTTTTTCCGTGCTCAGCGACCCTGTTAGAATAAGCACTTTGGAGCAGGCAGTTTCTGAACCACCTCTGATATTCACACTCTAAGACTATTAAGATTAAATGTAGAGGAAAGATACAGATTCTAGATGACTGATAGAACCTCAAATATTGTGGCGTCCCTTGATATTGTTGAAGAAAAAAGGCTCCTGGACTTATCTCAGGAAATCGGTGATTCTGTTTTTGCAATAAAGATCAACTGGCCTACAATTTTAGCATGCGGAAAGCAGATAATTTCAAAATTGGGTAAATATTCAAGGATCATATGCGACCTGAAAATTGCAGATGTACCAAACACAGTCAATCTCATAATGAAACAAATAGAGACTGAGAAACCATACGCTGTCATAACTCATCTTTTCACCGGGGAAGACTCACTTAAAACACTTATGGACAACGAGGGAGGTATACGAGTCATAGGCGTAGCATCAATGAGCAACTCTGGCGCAAAAAAGTATCTGAATCCAAACTATGCTTCTCTTATAAAAGATGCAAATTCAGCAGGATGCTATGGTATTGTCGGTCCCGGTAATGATTACAAGTTGCTTTCAGAAATGTCAAAGATTAAGGGAAACATGAAAATTTTTTGCCCTGGTATAGGAGCTCAGGGGGGTAACTACAGAGGAGCTATGAATTCGGGTGGAGATTATATGATCATAGGTAGATCGATATATGAAAACCCATCTCCTCTAAAGTATATTTTAAATCTGGAAAAATCTTAAATGTCCTATTTCAATTGAACTTATGTTCGACCTTGTCAATTATTCGTTGATATTTGACTTCCTGCCTTCTGCTCCACATCTTTTGACTGTTTCACAACTTCAATTGGCAGGCCTTTAACGGATCGTTTCAGCCATGTCCGACCCCTGCCTGCAATGTTTATGCAGGCATTTACGTCTCGATCTATCTCACGACCACATGAATCACACTTCAACATTCTATCGTGCTCTATTCGGGTCAGTGACCCACATGCCGAGCATTCCTTGCTTGTGTTCATTGTTTCTTCTCTTGTGAGTTCCAGGACAGGCAGTCCTTCCCAGTCAGCTTTGTAAGTGATCTGGGATGCAAGCATGCCATAGGGAAATGCATTCTTTAGCAGAAATCTGTAATTGGTTCCTCTTCTATCCCCTTTCTTTGTGATATTAATGAGACCCTTGATATTTTCAAGAACAATCATCTCTTTGTTCTTCACAGCATCCTTAACAATAGCTTTGCTTGTTTCGTGGATAATCTGCATTGTTCTGTTTCTTTCTCGCTTTCCGTACTTTAATGCAATCTTTTTCTGTATCCTTCTGTCGTTTCTGTGGAAACGTGATTTCTTTTTTCTGTAACGTTGCTTGATCTCCACGACCTCTGACAGATCATGGACTTCATGATGATCCTCATTACCAACGGTTGCATTTCTCAAGTTACGATCAACACCAACTGTAGTGGTGCATTCCATAGAATCGACCTCTCTCCCAATTACGAGAGAGTGTGTATGCCGACAAGGTAAAGGAATGCACTTTCACCGTTGGTATTGAGTTTCGCACATATGCATTCAACGGGATCGATTCGTATACGCGTTTGGCTATGGGGATCATGAGTTTACTATTTTCTATCTTAAAACCGTAATATGTGGATAGCATGGGCTTTTCCACATGGGGCATGGTTGCCTTCTGTTTTTTCTTCAATTTCTTTCTGTATGTTTTCACAAGTGCAACTGCTTTGTTGATGGCTTCAGGACAATAGTACGAAGGCATGTTATAATCTGTAAGCTTATGGTAAATCTCCTTGGATACAGAATTTCTTGATGTGAGATTCTTCTCAATCATAAGGGTGATTGTAAGATTTACCATTTCGGTGAACTTATGCATTAATGTGATCAGATCGTGAGTGGGAGTGAAATGCTGTTTTACAGCCTTGAATGCATACACAATCAGATATATTTTTATGATAAATAAATCTACTCTCATGCAAAGGGCGGAGAAATCAACTATGAATTGACACCCTCTTATGTTCGAAAGTTATATATTGTAATCAAAAATACAGGTATTATCACTACAAAGACTGATTATTATGAGTGACGTTCTTCCTGAATTAGAGCAAAAGCGTGAGATTTTAAGAGATCTTGTTGAGAGCCATATTAAACGTAGAGACGAGTTGTCACAAGAGGCACATCACTATGCCGAAGAGAGAGATAAGTTAAACCAGAAATCTAAAAGCATGCGAGAAGCCGTAATGAAAAAGATAGATGAGAAAGGAAAGCTCATTGAAAATATTCAGAAACTCCGAAATGAAAAAGAGGAGCATTTTGCTGAGTTATCTGAACTCAGAAAAGAGTTGAGAAAGTATAGAGATGCTTTCAAATCTCAGGGAGCAGACCCTTCAGAGCTGAAGAGAAAAGAGAGGGAACTCCAGAGACTGGAAAAGATGCAACAAACAACACCTCTTAACAAGGATGAGGAAAAGCGAGTGGTCCTTGACATAAGAAAACTTTCAAACGATATAAGAAAGACAAAGGATGTTGTTGAGAAGGAACTCAAAGAAAATGAAAACGTAAAAGTTGTTTCAGAAAAAATAAGCGAAAAGAGAAAGGTCGTCGACGAGTTCAAGAGACAAATTGACGGAATATCCAAAAATATTAATGTCCTTGGCGAAGAAATTAACAAAGGTCTTCAGGAGCTTGACCAGACAAGAAAGGAAGCAGATGATTTCCATGAGAAATTTATAGAATTTAACAAGGCATCTGAGAGAGAGCACGAAGAGTTTATTAAGGCCAAAACCGACATGAGAGATATTGAAAAGATGATGGGCGGAATGGCCGCAAAAACCAAGGCAACAAGAAGGAAAGAAAGAGAAGGAGAACTGCAGAGTAAGGCCAATGTATTATTTGATAAATTCAAGAACGGAGAACAGCTCACGACAGAAGACTTACTCATACTTCAAAAAGCTGGATTTCTCTAATCTGTGCTGTCATTTTCAGAAGATAGAGAGACGTTATAAATTTTTGACCTGTCCTGTATATTCAGATTAGCGGATAGAGCACTTTCCTGAATTTCACAATCTTTTCCAATTGTGGTATTTTTCATCAAGAGAGATTTGCTTATTTTAGAATTATTCTTTATAATGCAGTTTTCGAAGAGGATTGAGTCAATAATCTCGGTATTATCACCTATGGCCACATTGTTGTAGACAGTTGAGTTCACAACCTTTGCCCCGGTGCCTATTTTAACACCTTCTCCCAGATAGCAACTCCCTTCAATGGTGAAGTCATGCCCAATTGGCCTTTCCTTTATGATCATCCTCCCCTTAATGAAGGGCTCATTCATCTCGATACCGTACTTATTAGCCATGAGTTTGTTGGCCATGATGAGTTCTCTGGGTCTCCCTGTATCAAGCCATGCACCCTTTCCAATGTAGGTATTGATTGCTATGCCCTCCTTAAGCAACTTGGGAAACAGTTCCTTGGCAAAATCATATGTCTGGTTTTCAGGAATATGATCAAAAATTTCAGGTTCAAATACGTAAATCCCTGCATTGACCATGTTGGAAAAAATTTCATTCTGAAGAGGTTTTTCCAGAAATCTCACAACCATATTGTTCTTGGTTTCCACAATACCGAATTGCGTTGGATCATCTACTTCGGTGAGGACAATTGTTGCAATGGCCTTACTTTTTATGTGTGCCTTGAGTATATCTTTGATGTTAAAATCCGCAAGGACATCTCCGCTTGCAACCACAAAGGTATCATTCAAAAACCCTTGAATTGCCTTGATGGATCCTGCAGTCCCTGCAGGCTCCCGTTCCACAGAAAAAATAATATTTAGATTTGCATGTTTTTGCTGTATCACACCAGATATGAGTGACTCAAACTTATATCCCGTAGTCACTACAATGTCTTTGATGCCAGCCTCTGCGAAAGATCTTATGGGGTATTCCATACATGAAAGCCCGGCAATGGGTACCAATGGTTTTGGAATCGCATATGTGATAGGTCTCAACCTTGTGCCCTTTCCTCCCGCCATCAGTATGCCTTTTACTGCCATATATGGATATGACAAGTCCTGTTAAATAATTTATCAGAATTGTGAAAGAAAAAATACGCTTTTTTGCCTTTCAGGATTCTTCTCTCTTTCCATAATAGGGTGTTTTGAACTTCACTCCTTTGCGTATGAGTGTTCTTGAAGCTTCGTATCCTGCATCTGCGTGCCTGATCACGCCAATACCCGGATCTGCGTTGAGAACCCTCTTGATCTTTTCTTCAGCTTCCTTTGAACCATCTGCAATCAGAACGAATCCGGCGTGAATGGAATTACCGATACCGGTACCGCCGCCATGGTGCACAGAAACCCATGTCGCCCCCGATGATGCATTGAGCAGAGCGTTTAATATGGGCCAATCTGCAATAGCGTCGCTGCCATCCTTCATACCTTCAGTTTCTCTGAATGGAGAGGCGACCGATCCAGTGTCATGGTGGTCTCTTCCTATGGCAATTGGGGCTTCCAGTTCTCCGTCCTTCACCATTCTGTTCATGAGTAAACCGATGGTTTCCCTTTCCCCATAGGCTGCATAACATATTCGGGCTGGCAGTCCCTGAAACTTTACCTTCTCCTGAGCCAGTTTTAACCACCTTACAAGGTGTTCGTTATAACCAAGTTCATAGGAAATTGCCTTGTCAAGTTTGTAAATATCCTCCTCAGAACCGGAAAGGGCAAGCCATCTGAAGGGTCCGGAGCCTACAGTAAACAGATCTCGTATATAGGCTGGAACATATCCCTGAATTTCAAAAGCTCTGTTCTCTCCAGCTTCTTTTGCCCTTGTTCTCAAGTTATTCCCATAATCGAAAACCTTTGCGCCCGCATCCTTGAATGCTAAAATTGCCCTGACTTCCTTTACGATTGAGTCATACACCTTTTTCCTGTAATTCTCAAAATCCTTTTCCATCATCTCCTTTGCAGATTGTACTGAAAATCCTTCCGGGATGTAACCAACATTCAGATCATGAGCTGCGGTCTGGTCAGTCACAACATCTGGTATTATGTTCCTCTTCACGAGTTCAGTATAGACAGTTGCTGCGTTTCCTAACAAGCCGATGGATATGGGTTTTTTACTCGCCACATATTCATCCTTAATCTTTAAGGCATCTTCAAGGTCCTTTGCCTGAACATCAAGGTACTTGCCCTTCAACCTTCTATCTATCTTTTCCTGATTTACTTCAACAACTATGCCCACACCATTATTCATTGTGATGGCAAGAGGTTGAGCACCACCCATTTCCCCAAGACCAGCAGTAAGAACCCATTTTCCTGAGAGGTCTGGTTGTTTGAAGTCTTTAGCTGCCATTGCATAGAGTGTTTCATATGTACCCTGAAGTACACCCTGGCTTCCAATGTATACCCATGAGCCCGCAGTCATCTGGCCAAACATTGTAAGCCCTCTCTTCTCTAGGTCCCAGAAGATATCATCTGTAGCAAACCTTGGCACAATCTGAGCGTTGACGATCAGAACTCTTGGAGCCTCTTTTGTCGTTTTGAAGGCACCAACTGGTTTACCAGATTGGATTAGAAGTGTTTCATCGCTGTATAGCTCCTTGAGCATTTCCACAATTTCATCAAAATCTTTCCATGTTCTGGCAGCCTTCCCCTTTCCGCCATAAACAATAAGGTTTTGTGGGTCCATCGCCACTTCAGGATCTAGATTGTTCATCAGAAGTCGGAGCGCGCCTTCCTGCTGCCATCCTCTGGTGTTTAATATCTTTCCTCGTGGAGCTCTTATCTCTCTGTGTTCTTGCATAGGAACTGTAGTGAAAGATTGTTTAATAATTATTGCAGTTTATTTATTCCGGTTTGTAGTATTTGCTTCCGGAAAAGGTCATTGCCCATATGATATTCGGGATTAATATCATTCTTTCCATTCCGCCTTCTCCAAGTCCAAGATCAAAGGAATGTGATACCTCGATAGTGAGGAGGAACAGTATAAGAGATGCTATTGCAATTGACCCCATCAACGCCCATATAGCTGACATAAGAGTCCTGTCCTTTGATAGAACCACATAGGTCGCGATGGATGGGAAAAGGAATGCAAGGAGTGCGAATATGAGATGTATTGTTCCATAATTCTCATTGAAAATGCCAACCCCTATGGAACCTATTCCTGCTAAAACAAGGAATATTAGAAAGAGTTTTGAATATAACTTAAAATTCAGTGCTCCAAGAATTTCTAAAATACCAAGAACTATAATTGACCCATTGAAGATATACCCGGTGCTCACAATACCGAGATGGCTGATACTGTTGTTAGAAATACTGTAACCCTTGTCAACGAATGCGGCAATATTTATAAATATGTAAAATTGCGCAATGCCAATGAATAGTAGTATGGCACCCATCTTAGTTCCTGTTTTTAACTTATCATTCATGGCGATCTATACAATTGTATAATAAAAACTTGTTGTTATGCTAGTTTCCATTGGGTTTGTGATCTCTATTGGCTTCTTAATTAATGTTTTTTGAATCTGTCACCTTCCTAGCTCTTGAGTGAGTGTGGCACAAAATCTTCCTATCCTGTTCGTAAAGACTTCTGGAACTTGCTATTTAATGAGGTGTCGCGGTGTGGAATTATGAAAGCGTAAGGATGCGTTTTTCTCAATTGCTGCAATGCTCCCTGAGAAACGTTTTCAGTTCTTTCATAGACTGCATGATATGGTTTTTCTCCATGAAGCCGTGACCCTCTCTGGGAAATAGAAGAAGTCTTACAGATTTTCCATTCTCTTTCAAGGCTCTGTAAAACTGAAATGCCTGCGAAACAGGAACGCATGGATCATTCACCCCATGCATGATCATAACATCGCAGGAGACATTATTTACATACCGCAAGGGCGAGAATTTTATGAACTTGCTGAACGCATATGGAGACTCTCCATACTGATTTTCGTCCCATTCTGCTATATTTGTTGTGCCATGAAAACTCACCCAGTCCGAAATGCCAAATAGTGGTATGGCACCCTTGAATATGTTTGACTGTGTTATGGCCCATTTGGTCATGAACCCGCCATATGACCCTCCTGTGATGAAAATTTTTTTCGGGTCTGCCATACCGTTTCTTACAAGCATTTCAATCCCTGAAAGGATGTCCTTGAGATCCATTCCTCCCATGTCTCCATAGTTTGATTCGGCAAATTTCCTGCCTCTGCCCGTACTTCCTCTAAAATTAGGCATAAATATGGAGTATCCTTCCTCTAAGAGAAATGAATATCTGTCAATGAATGTCTCCTTTATAGAACCCGTTGGGCCTCCATGAACAATAACAATCAGTGGCATTTTTTTGCCCTTATTTCTGAGAAACCCATGAATTTCAAGACCGTCGTCAGACTTCCAACTAATGTCGTTCCATTCATATTTCTTCAGATCTTCCAGCTTTGAATTGATCTGTGTGAGCATCTGTTCCTTTGAGAAATGCGTATCAATCCTGTGTATCTCAGGAGGAACTTCGCTATTGCTCCAGCAACTATAGATATTACTTTTCCCGTCCATTACGAAAGATGGTGCCATTCCAGGTGAAACATTTCCTCTAATGTTGAATAATTCTCTGAATTTTCCAGATTTATATTCCATGAATATGAACTCTGCCCCCCTCTGGCCAAGCGCTATGAAACTGTCATTATCGATCCATTCAACACAACTGAAGCTGATGTCCATCTGCTCGGTGATATTTGATCTCCTTGATGATTCAATGTCCAAAATCACAATGTCTCCTGCTGTAACGCCTCTGTCGCTCCACATGGACTCGATTACGGCGAGACTATTTCCATCTAAAGATAGTTTTGGGAGACCTACCTGTCCTCTTTCTGGAGTGTATATTTTTTGCAGAGGTTTTCCGTCTTGAATCACTGCAACGTAACTCTTATACCATGCACCTTCATTGATTCCATCTGAACCGATTACTGCAATGGTGTCTTTGACGCAATTCAATTCCCATATCTGTGGAAGATCAGATAGGAGTCTCATCCCTTTTTCTGCCGAAAAAACATATACCTGGTTCTTTTTGATATTCTCCTCAAAGAAGAAGCCATCATCTCCACCTTCCTTTGCCTCAGTATTGGAATTTGGATCTATGTGGAGGATTATATCTTCACGAGAATTTATGAACATATCTATCACAGAACCGGGACATAGAATATCCATTTTCTCCGACGTTTCAGTGTTCATAATGCATAGATAGTTTTTTGAAGTTTGTGAATAAGAGAAAGCCACTTTTGCGCTATTATTGAAGAATTTTATGATGCCAAATGCCTTTCCACTTTCCTTCAACATGAAATCGCTGTCATCCTTCAGGCCCCTTATGTGAAGTTCATTTTCTTTTTCTTTCATATATTCACTATAAACATTATTGATCACATATCCTAGGCGGAGTCCGTCCAGGCTGACAGAAATATGATCTGGCTGCTTAAGAAGAAAGTAATCCTCCATTGTTACAGGTCTTACCATGGTTTGGCAATTCTAATCTACAATTTATTGTTGTGGATAATACTTAACAGGTATAAGTTGGAACAATACTTTTTTGATAAACTCTCAACCAGAGAAGAACTTCGAAAGTATATGACTGAAATAATAGTGCTGAGCCATTTATCTAGACAGTTTTAACTTTCAATTATTAACATTTATAGTAATTTTACCAGCCATTCATAGATATTCTCTATCTTCAGCGTCCTGAGTGTAGGGTTATGAGAGTATATCAAGAGCGTATGATTTATTCACTTTGAATTATGTAAGCTAATGAAGTTTCTTTCTCATATCCTTCGAAAATGGAGATTCACCATTCATTATTGTTAAAGTATATCTAATAAGAAAGATTAAGGGTTTTGTGCCACTGTGGCTTAGTTGGTAGAGCAGCTGATTTGTAATCAGCAGGTCGGGGGTTCAAATCCCTCCAGTGGCTTTTTTGACGTGTTTCAAAATTCTGGTTCTATTGGCTTATAAATCCAATGAGAAAAAAATCGCAACGTCTCTGGATGATTTGGGTGTGTTGGTGTAATACCTGTCATTAAAACCGCATAATCTAAATCCTTGAGAAATGTAGAAGTCCATAGCGACTATATTGCTAGGTTGAGTTTCAGCTATAACGGAACGAATCCCTCTCTTCTTACCAATATGTGACAGTCCTGCGATCAGCGTTTTACCAACTCCGCTTCTTTTATTACCTTTGTCTACCGCGATTTCTAGCAGGTATCCTGTCTTATTCCATTTGATTATATTCGCAAGGGCCATGCCTGCTAAAATGGGTTTCCCCAGTTCTTCGTCTTTGTATTCAGCAACCAGAAAGATGTTATCCTCCTTTACTACCTCAGCAGAATAGTCCAGAGAGGGCTGCCAGTACTGGGATATGATTCTGCTAACCACTTGGACATCTTCCACTGTTGCATATCTGGAATCAAACTTCATTTACAGATTATAAAAACCTGCATTCACTTATAAATTTTGGTCTTAAACAGATATAACTATCGAAATTTTGAATTGATCAGATTTGTCCTCCTTTACCAATCTTGTTAAGACAAAAATAGAATTATTCTCAAGAAACAGCTTAAATATTGTTGAATAATGACCGACAATGACGGCATCAACTGCTAGACTTTTACAGAGCCTAACTGGAGGATATACGCCAATTAAAATAGTAAGATTCACACTTATGGCATTTGCCATACTTGACGCCGCAGCACATCTGTATGCATCCCCTGCTTCCTACCCTCTTGTAACGTTCTGGCTAGAAATAGAAGTTTCAGCTTTTATAGTAATATCGATTGTGTTTCTTCTTGGTCTGAAAATATGGTATCTACCATCGGTTCTTTTTACCGTATTCAATCTGGTTATTTATTTACTATCAGGTGTCATACCTCTCCCTCCAATTTCTGGAGCACCTCTTGTGGGTCATGTACAATTCGCTTCTTATTCCTTTGGAAGAGCATTCTCCCTCGTTGCATGGATATACATCATAATTGTTGGGCTCATAATGTTGAAATATGACAAGGGATCAAAAATAAATGATTTGCTGAGAGAAGACAGTCAGTAATTTTTTCACACTTTTCTTGAAATATTCCAGCGACCAGGTAAGTTAAGGTAATGGGATTTTTGCCATTCCTCGTCAAAAATGTTTTATACATTAGTATCATACTTATGTAATTCGTCTTATACGAACTGTGAAAAAACATGGAAACAAAGAAAAATTTCAGGTTGAAGAAGAATGAGGTGGGAACATGGGGTGCTATTGCAGAAGAAATAGCCGCTATGGCTCCAGCCTGCGATACAGTTGCATTCATCACATCGGCAGCAGCCTTTGCATTCTTTTTAACCCCACTGGCCTTTCTCATTGCAACACTTACCATGTTCCTTGAAGTAAACACACTTTACCATTTATCGAAAAGACATGCGAGCGCCGGAGGATACTATGGATATATTGGAACAGCCTTTGGACCTACCCCTGCAATTACCAGTGGACTGCTCTATGTGATGTACCAGATTGCAAGCACCGCTGCCATACCAGTATACGTTGGAGGTGTTGTCTTACCTGGTGTGCTTCAATATTTCCTCGGTGTAACCCTACCGGGATGGATATGGATACCGCTCATACTTGTTTTTATAGTTGCGCCAATAATTCTTTCCATATTTGGAATAAGGCCACAGATGAAATATGTAAGAATAGCAGCATTTTTTGAAATTATCTTTCTGGCAGTGTTATCCGCCATAATAATAATAGAGGCAAAGGATAACACACTGGCAGTTTTCAACCCGTTTTCACATAATAAAATATTCAACAGTGTTGGCGGACCACTTTCAGGATTGGGGTTAGGTATGATATTTGGGTTAGAT
>JAJZAR010000077.1 GCA_021799315.1 Thermoplasmata archaeon
CTAAGTGCAGTGCATCCCAGCATCTTGCGAAGCTAAGATCGGTAGGACTTGTGAAGGAAAGAAGAAGCGCCCAATGGATATACTATTCTCTGAACACTGAAACCTTCCCTATGGTTTGTGATATACTCAAGTTACTCCCGGATGTTTCATCTGAACTTCAGAAAGTAGAAGGCATGAAGAATAACCTTAAGTGTAAAAATTAAGGGAGAAATAGAGAGATCAGAAAAAAACTATATTTCTGTTTTTTAAGATTACCTTTGCATTTTCATGGAAGCTTAAACGTCGCCAAACTCGGTTCATCCACCATGCTTAAATGCAGGATATAGAAGCATTCCGCCGTCAACAACTAGAGTTGTGCCGGTTATATATGAAGCCATGTCACTCGCCATAAAGGCCACAGCTTCGGCAATATCGGAGGTCTCTCCCATTCTCGGCATGGATATCTTGGTCATCAGATCTTTAGAGGTAGTCGGATTACCCCAGACGTCCTTGTTTATTGGAGTTTTGATTGCACCTGGAGCCACAGACACAACCCTGATGCCCAATTCAGACACTTCCTGTGCCAGAGTTTTTGTAAACATGGAAAGCCCCGCTTTTGCGCTGCTATAGGCAGTGTATCCAGACCATGGTATATATTCATGAACTGATGTGATGTTGATTATGACACCATGACCCGCCTTTTTCATCCTTTTTACAGCCTCTCTTGCGCAATAATATGGACCCATAAGATCCACAGCTATAACGTTCTCCCAATCATCCGGGTTATCTTCTCCGCACAGTTGTCTCTTTCCATCTATGCCCGCGTTGTTCACGAGGATATCCAATGGGCCAAGTTCCACATCTATGCTTTTGAATATTGATTCCACTTCGGCTCTGTTTGAGACGTCGCCACCGAATACCTTTGCCTTACCACCGTTGCTGTTAATTTCGTTGGCCACCTGATCAGCCGGTTGCTTCTGGGAGTGGTAATGGATAGCTACAGTTGCACCAGATTTTGCCAGGTATTTGGCAATTTCCATACCCAATCCAGAACTTGATCCTGTGACTAGAGCAACTCTATCCTTCAGATCTATGTTTATGCCTGTTTTATTAATCATCTTCTACCATTACAAGGTATAGCTTTATTTGAAATAAGACTAGCTGAGTCATCAAACTGATACATTCAACGGTTACCTATCATTAAGTTATCTCCCTTTCAATCCATGCCTTCTGTGGAATTATAAAATTGAAGAAACACCTACATTCTTTCTGATATAATTATATAAAAATGTCGTATTCATTGTTTATGAAGCCTTTCAAACTTGACCAGCTTGACCTGGATATCATTGCTCTTCTTGAAGAAGACTGTTCACTGACATATAATGAAGTGGCAGGTAAAACTGACAAGAGTTTGTGGACTGTTCGTGACAGAATGATACTTCTTAAGCAGAGAGGCGTAATCAAGTCGTGCAGGGCAGAAATTGATTATGGTAAGCTGGGACTTGGTTGCAAGGCAATGATATCATTTAATGTGCCTCCGGAACGAATTGATGAATTTATTGTACAGGTAAGAAAGGAGAAGCGAATTAAAAAATTCATGATAACCACAGGGTCAAGGCGTTTCCACATTCAGATGGTAGGGGATGATTGCGGAGAAGTCAGGAATTATGCAAGAAAGATGCTTCCGCAGTTCGGCATATTTGACATAGATTTTGAAGTCATACTTGATGAAATTCCTTAGCATTCCTCATTCAGTCTGAACGGAGAGTGAAAAACGCCAACAATTTTTTAAACTTAGTCATATTTTAGGCAATTTTTGCCAAGAGTCATTTTGTATGACGACCACATTCCTATATATGAGTAACGATATGGATGAAATAGAACAGTTTGCTAAATCAACCCTTGGCGCAATGCCAGAGGTCGTCAAACTACTGGGCAAGCACAATGTGGAAATGGCAAAGGAGCAGTTCAGGGAGAATAATGAGTTATACCTTGGGAGAACTAATCTCCCAAGGAAAATTCTGGCACTCACTGCACTTTCCGTGTCACTGGGGAACGGTCAGGGCGATTCAGCAATGATACATTTTAAATTAGCACAGAAATTTGGTGCGAGCATGCTAGAGGTTCTTGATGCTATCAAGGCTGCAAAAATGGCTCTCATGTCTTCCACCATGGCGCTCATGGGGGTAATTCAACCAGTTATTGAGAAATATACTGGCACATCGAACAAGAGTGCAGAGATCGAAAAGATTCTGGCTCGTGTAAAGGAGGAGTCCAAAATGGACTTCCTTCCGGATAACCTTTCTTCATTAGCATCTGTGTCCTTCAATCTTCTGCAAGAGCATCTGAAAGAGAAGGCAGAACTAATGTCACCCTTTGAGGTGGATCAGAAGTACATTTTCCTCATGGCTTTCGCCGTAAGCATTTCAATAAGGTATGAGGAATGCGCGAGAGTTTATCTTACGCAGTTCTTCTTGAATGGAGGCAAAAGGGAGGAAATGGAAGATGCACTGTTTTTGACAAGATTCATAACTGGGAACAAAGCTATGACCTCTTCAACGGAGATACTCAAGTGGTAGGGGTCCACAAGCCTAGTTATGAATGAATGGTGAAATCATGAGAAAAAGCACGTTAAACTTATTCGGATCAGAATGGTTCGGAATTGCGATATCCACTCTGGCACTGGCTCAGACCTATATACTGGCTTTTGGCGAATCTGCAATTATTGCCCTCAGGTACGTTGCAGAAGCATTCTCGATTCTTGGCATCTCAATATTTGTGGTGATATTTGTTATATGGATATATCGTGGATTTTCCATGAAGGACAGGGTATTTTCTCACTGGAACAATCTGACAAGACTGAGCTTCACAGCCCTAATTCCCATAATAGCATTTGTTGGAAATTACCAGCTCATATATTTCTTCGGGCTTTCTCCTTCAACTGCAGCACTATCGCTGGTTAATTATTACTCCAGTTATATCCTGGCTCTTGGTCTGGGCGTTATGTTGGGATACCGCCTTTATACAAAGGACATAAACCCTGCTGAAATGAACTATGCAATTGTGATACCGCCACTTGCCATTGGCACAAGTATCTTTCTCGCCGGTCCTCTGATGGGTTATTACGGCGGAATAGAGGCACAGACCATGTATTTCCTTGTTCTAATGGGGCTCGGAATATTCTTCTTCCTGTTCATCTTCATAGGGTCTCTGGCCCTTGCCGGGCATGTATCCTCGAAGACACATGACGCTCTACCTACAACAATGCTTCCGGTCGGAATATCCAGTTTGATAATTATCAATCTATTCTCAATAGCAGGTTTTGGCCAGATAGACCATGTGATCCTTGCTGCATCTTCCGTGGACTTTCTGTCAATTCTCCTCTGGGGTTTCGAAGTATGGAATTTCCTGGTGGTAGTCATATTGATTTTCACACATCCTGCAAAGGGGACTCTCGGTGTATGGGCATATGGATTCCCTCTGGGACTCTTTGCTACCTCCACAATTAAACTCCTGACATTCACGAATTTCCCTGCACTGGTGTGGGTATTTGTTGCAATTGCAGTTATTCTCAACATTCTATGGGTCTATGCTTGGGTGAACACAGGAATGTTTCTTAAGAAAACATTGAGTAAGGAAAATAGTGAAAAATACGCCGTTTCAAAACACAATCAGGGGGAATAAGCGTTATAAAATGTAAAGGAGCGGCAGCGTAATAGTGAGGGCAGGAAGCACAATTATAAACCACCCTTTCACATAATACAAATATCCAATTTCTAACCTTTTTTTGGGTCCAAGTGTTTAAGTTAATAACCGCGTACCATCTTAATCTATGGTGGAGAATTTCTGATAACCACGATTTTGTAACACTTTTGTGCTACTGCTCTTAAGTTTAGTTCCTCTCTATTATGTAGATTTCGGTATATAAACATGCAAATATTGGTCTGCATATCTTATTAATGACTTCTAAAACAGCTTTCAGCCAGGATAAATTGGCGTATAGGGAGTGGAAAAAGAGCAGGGCTACGATCTGATTAAAAAGAAGTTCAAGAAATAAGGGATCTCAAAAATCCTTCACGCGAATCGAAAGACTGTTTATAACTGGACCGTACATGAGGAAAACGATGTTGGATTTGAAAATATGAAATAGAAAGGTTCAAAGTCCAGACTCTCAGAGGATCAGAATAAGAAATTGAAAAAGCTCCCTGAGGATGAAGCACCACAGTATGGTTTTGATACAGACCTATGAACATTGAAATGCATCGCTGACGGTACGTAGATACTACAATATTATTTCTTGCCCAGTGCCTTTAATGCATTTATCATTAATGTAAGTGCATTCTGTACCTCAGGATCCTTAAGCTGCTTCATAAGGCTCCATGTACCAGTTATTTTGGGCCCTTTTGCCAATTCTCCTGACGACATGCCATCCATTATTTTAATCAGAGTGTCAATCAACCCTGCCGATTCAGCAGAAGAGAGAAGCCCCAGAGAGGAATTCACAAGCGAACCAAGTCCAATTATCATATCATCTGTCAACACGTCTTTTATGCTTGCCGCTAAATAGGTTAGACCGAGGAGAGAGTTGAGTATTCCCTTTTTCTCCAGATCATCCAGAAGCTCCAGTCCTTTAGATATGGATGGCAAATAAGTTAATATGTTATTCAATGCATCTATATCTTCCTTTGATGCAACATTTTTGCTAAGCTCATCTGTAATTGAACTCATTTGATCACCCCGTTTAAAACCGCCTTTGCGGTCATATTCCAGTACACCTTGTTGTAAATCAGCTTGAGCCAGTAATAAGAATAACTCTCAGGCATGAAAACAGGTGCATGAGTGTAATTGGACGTTATCATTGACGCCTTTCCTATCCCGGTTACCATGAGGGCGCCGCCTGACCCATCGTATAAAGAATACGGGGTAAGACCGTTAACTTGCTGTGCTATCCTGTTTGATACCACTATTGCCTCTGCGTCCGCTACTGAGCCAGCCTTTGATACCTGAAGGTTTGTGGCGTCCCCAATGGCATAGGCATCTTCATGCCCTGTTACATTGAGACTGAATTTATCCACCGGTACCCAATCAAACTGGTCACCGAAACCTGAATTTGCTATCAGTTCACTCCCGCGATGCGGTGGCGTCATGATTGCAAGATCATACGATATTTTCTCACCATTGCTGGAAATAAGTTCCTTGTTTTTTGCATCAAGTAACTTTACCTTAAAGTCAAGCTTGGATTCTATTTTTCTTTGATCAAACATCTTCAGGGCTATATCTGATATGCTTTTATCCGGAAAGGCCATAGGCATTGGATAAGTGTATATGATTTTCACCTTGTCCAACAGTTTTCTGGACTTAAACATGTCATGCAGAAGGAATGTTGCCTCCAGTGGCGCAGGCGTGCATTTATAAGGCATGCTCGAAACCCCGACGACTATTGTCCCTTCATTGAATTTATTAAGCTTAGTTTTGAGAATCTTTGAGTTCTCCAGAGTATAAAAGTGATCTGCGCCGTCAGTGAATCCAGGCACTGCAGAATAGTCATATTTGGCGCCAGTAGCAATTATAAGGTAATCATATTTTACCTGACCTTTCTCAGTAGTAACATTCCTGTTCTCCAGATCAATCTTTATAGCCTTTTCCTGGAGAAAAGTGATTCCTTTTGCCAGAAGCCCATTCATTTCTCGGTAGGTCTCTTCCTGTTCCATTAGGCCAAACGGAACCTCCAGGAAGCCAGGCTGGTAGTAATGAAACCTGCTTGGATCTATCAACACGATCTTTACATCATTTGCTTTGATCTTTTCCCTTAGCTTGTATGAAAGATGATTTGCAGCGCTGATTCCACCCGATCCTCCACCAACAATAATAATAGTCTTCATATGTATATAGCGGTGCTCAATACTTAAACATTCCTTACTTTTCGACTGTGCGACACTATTCATTGATTGATTGGGGAAAGAAACCTTCATATTCGCAAGAAAAGGCAGACAAGATTGTACTTATTACCAATGTTGGAGAAAAACCACAGACCATATTTGAACTATACAAATTTAGGAATGGCATGGAAGAATCCTTTTTTGTATTCAAGAATCGTTTACAGATGGATAGACCATACCTGAGGGATGATGATACAATTAGAAGTTAAGTGCTTCTATCTTTCATATCGTTGATAGCATATTACAGGATATTGAAACTGCTGAAGACAAAGAAAATCAATAATAAGATCAGTGTAAAGGATGCACTGCTACAGCTGTTAAAAATATATTTTACTGATATTGGAGATAGGACGATAATGGCAGAGACACCAAAGAAAGCCGGGGAACTTGCTGAGATCCTAGACCAGAAACCAGAACTGTTTCCTAAAAGTGTGCCGATTTAAGCTTACACCAAATTCAGAGGGACGGCACATAATAAAGCGCCTGCACACCTGATTTAAAAGTCTTTGATTCAACCAGTGTCAGTTTACGCTGGTCATGCTGATCATTGAATAGTGATTTGCCGGATCCTAGAATTATAGGTATAATTCGAAGCCTGAACTCATCAACTAGCCCAGCCCTGACAAGATCTGCAACGATACTTCCACTTCCTATGACTACCATATCTTTGCCGGTCTGGTTCTTCAGACGGGCAACTTCCTTTGCAGGATCGGTTCGGACTATGGAGGAGGGTTTCCAGGTTGCTTCCTTCAAGGTGGTTGAAAAAATAAGCTTGTGCAATTCATTTAATTGTTTGGGGATATACGGATCCCATCCTGCTGAAACTGGGTCCACAGTTGGAAAGAATGTGGAGAACTCCTCGTAGGTCCTGCGTCCGAAAACTAACAGGTCGGCCCTGGTCAAAATATCATGAGACCAGGCGAAAGCCTCATCATCAAATTGTGGGAACCATTCAATCTGGTTATTCAAATCGGTGTAATACCCATCTAGAGACATCAGGCTATCCAAAACCACCTTGCGCATTGTTGATCTCAGCCGTTTCCAA
>JAJZAR010000078.1 GCA_021799315.1 Thermoplasmata archaeon
AGAACGCTACAAGAGTGGGCAAGAGTCTTCTGAGGAAACTGCCAGGACTTTGGAATCACTCATTGAGGAAATGAATCAGGCGAACAAGGATCAGGCCGCGCTGAAAATGTCACCGGATATCTTTTCGCTTTACTGGTTCCTCAAGAACAACAGGATGAATGAAGCGGAGAAGATTGCAATAGAAATGTTGTCCGTGTTTACAAAATATTCAATGTGGAGAACAAATCCAAGGCAGGAGAGGGATATTAGACTGGAGCTTAACAGGACACTTGCCAGACATACAGATGCAAAAGACATTTCTGCCATCCAGAAGAATACACGAATTGCCAAAGAAATAATTGATATGTTGAAGGCGAATGGAAATGGTAAGTAAGGAGGAATTCAAGGAGCAGGTCCGGGAAATAGCCACTGAGATAAATGCAGTTCCTAGACAAATCCGCATCAGGAATATGAAACGAAAGATTGGGAGTTGTTCCCCTGGCAAAGTGATTACCTTTAACAATTCTATACTGGATATGTGCGATGCTTCGCGAAAAGAAGCCATAATCCATGAACTGCTTCACTTAAGGTATAGAAATCATGGAAAAATGTTCAACACGGTTCTCAAAGCTTACCTAAGCAGGGAGAAGTGATTAGTGTGGAACTGTTTAAATACAGTTTTGATAATAAAACTCATTTAGACGCTTCAGAGGATTTAGTAAGATTTCCAATTTATAAAAGTGGAAATATGAAACATAATGGAAGAAGTGGCTCCTATGTCACCCCATACAGAACTCTTAGAAATTATTCTTCACAGTACAAGCTTTCCATAACTTACAGTCCGAATTTCAGATATGAATTAGATGTAAATGATCTGCTGTCCAAAGATATAAGATTTCTGAATAACAATCAGTCAGATCTAGGGAATTATTCGGATTTAAAGGAGGACAAGCTTGAGAGAGTTTGGCCTGCATTTGGATATTATGGTGGAGCAAGAGAAATATTTGTTGCGTTCAATAGAGGTTTCCATCTAAATATAGGCCAATCTTGGTATAAATTTAATGTTCCAGGTAGAATGGATTTTTATCATTCGGATGATGATGAAGAGGTAAAAGACAAGTTAGTATTGAATTTTGTTCAAAACTTGTATTCTCTATTAGGCGATGAAGCTACTGGTAACGAATACATTTCAGCAAAGATTAAACCATCAGTAGGCATGGCTTTCAACATTCCACATTATCATAAATTCGATTTCAATTTAACCGCATCAATAGCCTATAGAGAACTCTGTACAGATTCCTATGTGAAATGCTGGTTAAATGCATGGAAGGATGATGAGTCAAATAAATGCAGGTACATATACAATATCCAAGAAGGAGAATATTTATTTAAAAGACAGTGTCTTCGTTCATTAGTCCACATTTCAGATTTTACATTAAATGTTTTCAAACCTTTATTCAGTGCCCTTAACAACATCCTACATTTTAATAATTGCCTTGAAAATAGTTTATTTTGTGTTCGACTCCCTTAGCAACTGCCAATGTCCTAGCTCAATAATCAATTGGTATTCTTGGAGGTGATTATTGGAAGGCTACATCATCATCTCCTTTACATTCGCATCGGACATTAAACATATATTGTATAATATGACATTAAATTGCTTCAACAGATTGGAAACCTAAAATATAGAATTATTGGTAATAGTTATCACAGTGCATTTCATTTTGATTTTTATGCTCTTGAGCATATGATCACGCCTAATGTGCAGTTCCTCAGGATTGAGAACTGGAAAGAAATACCTGGAGCCCTTGCCGTAAATGCTCTTTCTTATGTCTCGCTCTTTCCCACATCCGTATATTATGCAATAAAAGGGATCCTGAAGCCTGTATTTCTTGCGACAGGAGAGAAAAAGGCAAAGAAATCACTGAAGGTTGAACTGGCCGGTGACATGGCAATGGGGGCATTTCTGGTGGCAACAGGGGGATTCAGCATCCTTGGAGTTGTATGCCTCCTGACGGGTGTGCTGTTCTGGGTATTTGGTTGATTTAGCAGATCAAAGTCCACTATTCAACTTTTCTTATAATTGTCCTTTCGTTCTCTAAGCAAAATCTTAGGGAGCTTATACCCTTACGCTTAGCGCTTAGACACAACTTTTTGTCTTTATAATGGAACACGTCACAGCATTTTCGGTAATGGTATTTAAATAAACCACAAAAAACCACCTTACCGAAAACACTGTGATCATGTCTATGACAATGCCCTGTTTCTCGTTGTATGTAATTTATTTTCGATTTTATTATATGGTGTAAACAATACAATAAACGATGTTATCTGTAAACCTAATATACAATGATTGCATATTAACTTCGAAATTTAGGGTTTCAAAAGTACTAGTTAGTATGGTAGCCGATGTCCATTCGGCTATTGCATATAGCATACCATGTTTCAAAAGTACTAGTTAGTATGGTAGGCAATTTTTAGGCTCATCCCTGAGCTTTTTCTACGTTCAAGTTTCAAAAGTACTAGTTAGTATGGTAGTTTTTCCCTCGCTTTTACAACGAAGGGCTTTTTCCAATCAGTTTCAAAAGTACTAGTTAGTATGGTAGCATCCCCATAGACAATCTGCCGGCCATCTTTGAGCGGGTAAAGTTTCAAAAGTACTAGTTAGTATGGTAGGTTAAAGGATAATAATGTCCGAATTGAGGTTAAAAGACCGTTTCAAAAGTACTAGTTAGTATGGTAGTCTCGTTTTCTTGTCCCACATATATGTCCCATGCCCGCACACGTTTCAAAAGTACTAGTTAGTATGGTAGTGACTAACCAATTCATTATACTCGTTCTCAAATTCCCAGTTTCAAAAGTACTAGTTAGTATGGTAGCGACTCACAATAGCTCACATATTCCCCATATGCCGAGGTTAATGGTTTCAAAAGTACTAGTTAGTATGGTAGTTTCTCACATCCTCTTAGCTATTTCCGTTTCGACATGGCGTTTCAAAAGTACTAGTTAGTATGGTAGTTTTTCTCTGTTGCGTAAATCATGCCAACCTGCCCCCGTTTCAAAAGTACTAGTTAGTATGGTAGTCTCCATGATGTCTGGCGGAAGTTTGTCCTGATTGCTCTTGACGTTTCAAAAGTACTAGTTAGTATGGTAGTCTATGCACTCGTTCACAAGCTTTTCCACATCCTTATAGTTTCAAAAGTACTAGTTAGTATGGTAGTGTCAATTTCCCTCTTGAACTGAACCTGCCAAATCTCCAGTTTCAAAAGTACTAGTTTAGTATGGCAGCATCATCGACAAGATCCTAAGGGCGCTTGAGGATTCAGGGCTGGTGACCTTAGGTGAAAAAATAGAAGGGAGGAGGACAATCAAGGTGTGCCTGACCGACAGGGGAATCGAGGTAGCAAAGCATCTGAAAAATGCAGAGAAGCTTTTGTATTAAGCCCTAATGCTGGTGGCAAACGCTAGCCATTCAAGAATGATTTCATTAGATTGTTTTGTTTTGTTGAACGGAACAAGGTCCACAAGATCGCTCAGGTTTACCTTCAGGCAGCGGTACCGTTCAGTCCTGACGGTTATTATGGACCGGTCAAAGTCAAGGAATTCTGCCTGGAAAGGTTCATCCGGAGATATTTTGGGCATGCCAGTAGATTCGCACTGAATCGCCTCTGCAGTAAACATGTCGTCGAATCTGGTGCTCAAGGGATATACGGCTATCTGTCCTGGAATGAGTGATATGGCAACCCCGTACAACCTCTCATGCATTCATCCATGATCATGCCGCTGATGTTTGAAAGTTATCCGAATAATGTTGAATTAACTGTCTCTTCGCAGAATTTGCTGCTAAAATTCTGGCATAATGAACAGCTTTGCTTTCCAAGGTTCAACCTGAATGCAAGCCCCATTTGGAGAAATGTTGAAAATCCCCAAACCAACAAGATGATGAAAATCGTCGGGATAGTATTCCAAATATAAAAGTAACCTCCATGCAACCCGCACGATGCATAATCATTAATAATGTGCAACGAACCCTTCGCGGTGGAAAGGGAGGTTGTTCTGAAGATTAAGAAACTCAGGGAGGGCCAGGAGATTGCAATATATCCTTACAGCATGGATTATGGAGATCCAATGAACGCCATTGCTCTGCCATGCCCAGGGATTGTCCCTGACTTGCCAATGGAATTAAGGGATCCCTTCAAGGCAACATTCCTGTCATATTCAGGGAATGTCTTAATGGTGCGAACCAAAGAGCATGCATGCATCCTGATAGACCTTATTTTCATCAGGGATATTGATGCCATTGCAATGACATGATCAGCATAAGAAATAGAGAGTACTAATGCGCTATTCTCACTTCACTCCCCTCACTATAATCTTTCCATCCTCTTCATAAAACCCTAGGAAGTCACCTTCATTAAGGCTCATTAATTTTGCTACTTTCTTTGGTACGGCCGCAGCCAATGAACTTCCACGCTTCGTCACATGTGATATTTCAAGCAATTGTGGCATTATGGGGAATTGCAGCTATATATCATTTTATAACAAAAATCTTTCATATTAAGATTAAAAATATCAAAAGGTGATCTAGCCACCTCCTTTCTTTTACATATTACACGAACGATTAAACATGCCTTCAATTCCTGTGATGCATTTTTAAAATTGCAGTTATGGCTGAAATAATATATGCGAAAATAATTACTATTTCGTATTTCACTATTTCTGAATAGTAAGGTGTTGAAGCATATTCAGCGCGTATTGCCGCAACACAAGAAATAATGGCAGCTAGGCAAATTAAAAAGATTGTCATAAGCATGTGTTCTTCCATTATTCCAGAGATCATATTCACCATTCCAAATCACCTCCATTTTCTGGTGTCTTCCTTACAAATATTTAACACTAGGTATTCATTATCATAATCAATTAAATTTGTAGTTGTATCAACCATGAATAATTCTATTTCATTTAATGATACAATTACATTTACAATCATAAATATATTCATTTTTACCAGTCGATACTTACTATTCTAACTAATCCTCCTGCAGTATTGCAATGAAAAGATACTATAAAAAGTTGTCTCCGTCAGAGATACATATTCATTAGATATCCTCTAATTGGTGCATTGCATTCAAGCCAAATCTTATTTATCCTGAAACATTCCACTCTGCATGCAGAACGGAGAAACTTGCCGGTCTCTTGAATCATGGTTACGGGAAGCAGCCTACTCCATACGGTGAGAGGTAGAAGCGCCAAAATATAAGGGCTTCATAATTCCGCTTGCTTTTCTTAAGAGATTGAATGATGTTTTTTATTATTAACTACTTAACATTTCTGATAGCAGAGATATTGCTCTTGCAATTGTAAATGCAGACCATAGGCTTGTAAGATTCTATCTGCCGGAAAAGGCTGGATGGGCACATGTCATGGAACAGAAGGATTCACTTGGGAATACTTAACGACCGCAATGTGAGACCTCGCAATAAAAAATAATAGGCTCTAAGGTGTTGTTTAACTACAGGATTTCAACGAGTCCACTGGGGAACCAGGACGATAAATTAGGCCAGTCTTAGAAAGCTTTTGGAAATATTAAATCAGAAGTTTGGATTATAGAACATAGAATCGCTTGATTATATAGATCTTTTGCTATTTCCACTTCCTAATACTTGATACATTCATTGCTTCACTTCATAGTGAAGGTGCTTTCTTAATATATCAATACTAGCAATTGAGGAGAACTCATCTCAAACCGATAAACTGATTCTGTGTACTTCACCGTTCAATATAAAGTGGATAAATTCTGAATTGTGATCGATCACTTCTCTTTTTCCTAGATCGAATTCTTTATGATGGTTAGGGCACAGTATCAAAATGTTGTCAGGTGTTTCCGGCGATCCAGAACGTTTCGGTCTGATGTGTGCCCCCTCTGCGTAGTAGCTACCGTCCTCCTTGACTATTCTAGTATTGCATATCTGGCATCTGAACTCCCTCAAAATCTTTAGTTTAGCTACTGTTGCTCTGTCTCGGGCAAATCTTATGCCTTGGATAGTTTCAAATTCAGGCGATTTCGGCGATAAAGACTTTAGCTCCTCTCTGATCTTTTTAATACTTTCATATCTGTATATCTTCTCAATCTCCATTTCCTCGATTTCATCACGGAAATTATTTGTTGGTAGAACATACCATATATAACCAAAATTCCCTATTACATTCTTATTTTTTAGAAAAAACTGTGCCTTTCTCACTAAATGCTGCCATTCATAATCTTTACGATTGACACCTCTTCTGCCATGCGGACATCTTTCATCCAATATACATTCTGGAACCAATTGCTTTATCTGATCATAAATCTCTTTCGTTGCCAATGGACCTTTGGCGAGTACCAGTGGTATTTCCTTGACAAATTTCCCATGACATGATAATTTTCCCATAGGTTATTATGGCCATAAATATCTTAATCCTTGCTTATGATGCATCAAGTCGGTTGTTTTCGTCACTACAACTTAATTGCATATTTCAATGAAATAAATTTAAATGGATCTCTTCAGTTCGTAGTGGGTAATTTAAATCAGTTCTCACATTTCATTCTTCATGGACAAGAAGAAGCTTTTCCAGATGGCTCTTAACCTTTCAGACCCGCCATGGCACGTCACTTCAATAGATTTTGATCAGGTAGAAGGAAGGATCGATATCCACATAGATTTTCGCTCAGGATAAAGGTTCCTGTGTCAGGAATGCTCATCGGAATGCCCTGTTCATGACACCATACAGAGGGCGTGGAGGCACCTGAACTTCTTCCAGTACCGTGCA
>JAJZAR010000079.1 GCA_021799315.1 Thermoplasmata archaeon
TCAATGAAGATCTTCCAGGATCAACTGAAATTTTAAGGGAGCTTGAAAAACTGAATGTTGTAAAGCAGGAAATCGATAAGTCAAAATATCCACAGGAAACAACGTTGAGTTTGACTGAGAAGGGAAGGGAGATTGGACTGAAATTGGATGAAGTGGAGAGGATGATGGAGGAATGAAAAAAGAGATGACAAATCTGAATAAATTTAAATGTCTGATTTCTGAGGATGACGATTTTAAGCTCGTGAAATTGTTAAGTGGAGATACCTCATCTTTAATCGATGGTGAAAATATACTTGCCATTTGTAGTGGAAATCATATTAATAGAATTGAGATTGCTAGACATGATACTGAAAACGAAATTGATTTTGCTCTACAATGGTATGACTTCAAGCTTCAACAAATTGCTGAAAAATTTCTCTCTATCAGGAGAAAAATTCCGGATAGGGATAGAGAATTGATAATAAATTTTCTAAGCTTTTGTAATATAGGGGAGGATGGGACTTACGCTGCAGCTGTAGCTGCGAGAGCTGCACTAGAAGAATTTTTGATCGATGTATATTTACAGAGATTTCTTTCGTATATGGAGAGCTCAGAGAAACTTCAATATAAGGAGCACTATAAGAATTGGGATAAATATTATAAAAAAAATCTGGAAAAAGGTGAAGATTCCATAACGCCTATTAGCCGTTATGCGATGCACAAAATTAATACATCCGATTTAATAAAAAAAATTGAAAAAGCAAAAGAGGAAGTGAAAGATAAACAAAAAAAGAAAACGAATGGGAATTCAACAAAGGATTTTTTTAAGTATTTTAAAGAGTACTTAAACAAAGAAAGTAAACCATATTTATTTTTTGACGACGATGGTGGTACCATGAGCAACTTATGGAGGTTGACCTCTTCAATTATTCATGGAAACAGAGATACAATTGATAAACTGATGGAATATACCCTTGCCTTCCTAAACGCTCTTGGTGAACACCTAAATGGGGGATTGGAATGGAAAACATAAACAGTGGCGAAAAGGATGAGGGGACGATATCGCTCAAAGTATCTGCTCAGATAGTAAAACACATCTCTTCAGGCTTATATAGGAACCCAGGCAGTGCTTTAAAGGAATTAATAAGCAATTCCTTTGACGCTGACGCAGAAAAGGTTGAAATTACCTTCGATTTTGGCTATGATGAAAATGGCTTAATAAAGGTAACAAAGCTTACAATTGAGGATGATGGGGAAGGAATGGACATCAACGATCTGAAGACGATATTTAGCCATGTCGGGGGGAGCTCAAAAGACGACCCGTTTAAAGAACCTGTTACCAAGAAATTTAAGAGACCAGTGATTGGAAGCTTTGGGATAGGAATGCTTTCAGTAGCTTCAACGTGCAATAGGTTCAAAATCACTACCAAAAAGAAGGAGCAAAGCAGGGAGTTCACCGCTGATGTATCCCTCTCATTTTTTAGGAACACAATATTGAGGACAGAGTCCATGGATAAGGTCAACTTAGGAAATATTGACCTTTCTTCAAGGCACGTTGAAAATGAATATGGGCATTACACAAAGTATGAAATATCAAACTTTGAACCTCCTTTTCTGGAGGGTTTAATCCCCACCCTGATAAGTTCATTTCTATTTAAAACGCCAAGGGGTGAGGAAATTGAAGATGATAAATATTTTGAGGATTTTGTTTTGCACATTCAAAACATGAAGGAAAAGTCAACTCAGGCATTAGCTTATTTGGATAAGATGATAACAGATGTCGGAGTCATGGCCCCTGTTGAATACCTCCCCGATGGACCCATTAGAAGAAGTGTTAATTTTAATGGAACTGAATATGAAGTGCCCGGCACAAACCACA
Organism: Thermoplasmata archaeon; assembly: GCA_021799315.1. Lineage (GTDB taxonomy): Archaea > Thermoplasmatota > Thermoplasmata > Thermoplasmatales > Thermoplasmataceae > Cuniculiplasma. The sequence goes on from JAJZAR010000079.1 coordinate 1,859, forward strand.
AAGATTACCTGGAACTAATTGAAAGGCCCAAAGGATTCAAATTCGAAGTAAGAGTTAGACTAAGAGTTGAAGGAACAACGCGTAACGAATTCAAAGTTTTCAAACCTTTTCTATATCCATGCGAAAGGGATTTGCAGGAATACGGCTTTGAAGGATTAAATCCAGAAGTCCTAATTTTGCCTAAGATCGACGATGACATCCCCGATGAGGAGGGGTCTAGAAAACACGTTAGTATATCTGGCTTCTATTATCATCAGGACCGACGCATTATTCCCTATGAATTTCACGGTTTTTTATTTAGAGTTAAAAATGTTGCATTAGGGTACAATTTAGGGGACCCATTTGCCCTATTTACGAACATATACTTACTTTTCCATCAGAGCTTTTCGGAAGTATACCTAGATGGAGGTTTCCAAAGGATAGTCAATCTGGACAGAGAAAGTTTATACGAAGGTTCCTATCTGTTTAGATTTTTGACTAAATATCTAAGGAGGGTTATAAAACCAGATGGAAGCAATAGTGATACAACCTCTATGACTTTGGATACTGATTCTAAAAAACAATCTGAAAAGGATTTTCAGGAAACTGCCAAACAAGCAATCGAAAAGTCTATAAAAACCTATAATGTAGAAAATATAGTTGGATATATAAAAAAAGAGGCAGCCAGTAAGAGAAAAGCAAGAAAACAAGATGCCTTAGTAAAAATAAGCGAAAAGGTTAATGCTAGCGAGAAAGTTGAATATATGGTTATCGCAAGAAGTAATAAGGTTTCAGAAATAGGCATAAGAAGAGAAGGCGAGAACACTTATGTAACTATACCCAAGTTCAAAAAACGAAATGAATTATGGGACAATCTTGCAATGGGAACACTGAATATAGTAAAAGATGAGACTACAAGGATAGAAATGATGGGGTTTGTTATGAAACTTTATTCTGAATTAGAACATGACGATTTAAATTAAAAGTACTCTCCATATTTATTGGATTTTAAGAGTTTCTTGATTATTTTTATTTCGTCTGTTGATATCAGGTTTAATTCTGTTTTTTTCTGTAAATCTAATAGCCTGCTTAATATTTCTTCCCTGAAATTCTTACTTAACCGCCCCCTTCTTCCGTCTTTTCTAATGTATCTATTCTCAGGTTTGAGTTTTTCAATCTGGATCCATTCTCGGAATTCAAGAAGTTTTTGCACTTTCTCATCTCCAGATTTAGCAAGTGCAATCATTGTTTTATCTTTCATGACTACTGTGCACATCCAGCAACCAAATCTCATGGCTGTATTCCCATATAGATCAACAACAAGCTGAGTTTCAGATATAGCCCTTCTTCCTGGCATCATGAGGAAATACCACACATCCTCGGCTGACCAGTGTATTATTGGAGCTGCCACATCTATTCCTTTCTGGTTAACCCATACATCACTTCCACATTCATTAGCGCCACCATTCAAGCACGAACTTTTAAGTCGTATATCCCTCTGCTGGCTTTCTCCCATTCTCAATCCTGTGATAAATAGACCGTTGTCCTCATGAAGTTTCCTTGAAGGTTTGATCTTGAGCTTTGGAGTGCACCACCTGAATCTTGGACCTGGTGGAGGATATCCTCTACCGATCATCCTTACCCAGTAGGTGTCATTTATGTCTGGGTAAACGATCTTAACGTTGGCAGGATACCTTTTTTCTATAGCTTGTAAGAATGAATAGGCAACCACTGACATTTGTGGAATCTCCATCATAGTATCTGAATATGTAATATTCAGGTCTATATCTGGATGGACAGTTTTCATATATAGGGATAAAACGACTAAAGCAGTACTATCCTTCCCACCAGAATAAGTTACAATCCACCTCTTATTCTTATTGTAAAGTTGTTCTAGAATATTTATGCTTTCCTGGAATTTTTCTCTGAATGCTAAATTAACGAATGAAGGTAGCAGAGATATATTGTCATTCTCTCTAAGTTCCTCTTGAATTTCCATTACTATAATAACACCTCATATTTAAAAGACTTAGGTACATTAACATATAATTTTAAACATATGCTTAAAGTAGCTGCATATCCTCAAGCAGCTCCTTTGCATTCTCGTTTGCTATCCTGGATATTACATAATTGAATTTTTCTTCTAACATAGCTATCAATTCTTCTTTGGTTTCAGCCTCACCGGCGCACTTCTTGAATATGGCATAATCCACATCGAACTGATCCTTCCTTCCTGAGTTATATTCCTTGCTAAATGGATTTCTCTTCATAAATTGTGAATTAATTAGATATCTCTTAAAACTTTTGCAACAGAAAAAAATTGAAAAAATGTAATTTTACCCTATTTTGCGATGTTTACTGATTGAATTTCCACCAGTATCCACATTCCCACTTAACCTTCCCGTTCCTATTCAAAGGATTGGCATAACTAATTGATTTGTCAGGCCTTCCAAATATGTCCTCCATGCCCTGGTCGTAAGATGACAGATTCAAAAGATATGATCCTTCATGCAAATCCATGCATTCCTTTAACTGCCTCAGGTCATCAAGATTAAAACTGTATTTATATCTCTTTCCAGAAGACAGATAAGGCGGATCAAGATAGAAGAGCACCCTTGGTTTGTTATATCTCTTGAATAGTTCCCTGAAATCCGAATTCTCGATTGTCCACTCCTTTACATAAATGAAATTCTCAATGCTGAATCTTGAAGATTTAGTGGTACCCTTGAATCTTCTTCCAAAGGAGCTGCCATCACCCATGAACGAGTAGGTTTGAGTGTATATCACCTTGAATGCTGTTTCAACTTCATCTCCAAATTTCATATCCTTAAGTTCCCTGAATATCCGTTCATGGGCGAACGCAACACGAAGCTTTTTTATCAACAATATTCTCTTTCTTGGATCCTGGAGAACCTTGAAAGTTTTGTAAAGATCTTCATTGATGTCATTATAGACCTTGATCTTCCTCCATTCATCTGGGACATTCAAAAGCACCTTGCCAGATCCACCAAATACATCAACAACTACATCGAATGCGTCAGTATGCTGTGAGAGAATATCCATTATGTCCTTCAGCTGGTTGAATTTTCCACCATAATACCTGAAAAGAGATCTCATATTGTTGTCTATTACGCAAGCATAATTGCTATAAATGATTTCCTATTGCGCAATAATATTATATGGGCAGATTGCCTATATGTTTGTGGACATGTTAAAAGAAATAGAAATGCAGTCAGGCTTCTTCAGGCTCCTGGTATATCTCAGTAGATCCGGTGAAAAGCAGATTACTGACATCATTGATGAGACAGGAATACCCGTTCATCAGACATATAAATCCATAAGGAAGGCTGATTCGCTTGGCCTTGTGAAGTCAAGGATAGATAATTCAAAGTATCCGGCCAGAAATCTAATTTCCCTCACAGAAAAAGGAGAAATGGTTTCAGCGAAGGTACTGGAGATTGTGGACATTCTAGAGGGGAAAGAATAATAGATATACAATTTTTATATGGATCGCGGCTGCTTTTAAAATAATGATTAAATTATAAAACGGAGGTTAATTTGATGAATTGAACCCAGACAAGGAATTGAGATTTGACAAAGAGCTCAGGTTAAATCCGTTGATCTCATATATTTCAAGCCCATTTAGAAATGTAAGCAAATCTTGTTTAGAAAATTAAAGGTATTTAGGAAGATACCAGAATATTAGTCTCAATTACCCTATTTAGCTGTCTTATTATATTTTCTTTAATGGAGTCCGTAGTTTTATACACTTTTGCTATATTTTGTTGTTGTTGAAAATCGTACTCCCCGTTATCATCGATTGGAATATCTATATTTATCTTTGAAATGTGTGCTTTTTTTAACCTTCTATTACCTTCGCCAACAGCATAACTAGGTAATATATTGTCTAACAAATATGCCAGAAATTCATAGCTAAGTTTTGAAAGATACTGTTTTTTAATAACCAAAAGACCACAATGAGTTGTCAAACTAAATTTCCCCTTCCGGTAAAATACTCTCCCAGCATAACCGTCAATTGTCCAAGTTAAGCCTTCAGTGTCATAATCGTAGGTATCTATCTTCGCAATCTCTCCAGAATTTTTCGTCTGTCCAGAATAAACCGGATAAGACCCTTTATGCGAATTAAAATATCTCCGGTTGTATTTTGCATTGCCTAAATGAATATCAAATAAGTCCACAAGCCTTTCATTTTTCACTCTGGTCTCTTGTGGAATTGTTAATTTAATCCCACTTATTCGCCGAATATCACTCAACGCTTTGGATTTTATCTCTTCTATTAGAGTATAACCTTTAGCTATTCTTTCTTGAGTGACCACATCAAATGCTCCATTGTTATCTATTGGCACGTTCACTTCTATTGTCCGCATATTCTGGAGGGAAGCCCGTAGTGTCCTATCAAATCCATATTTATCTTTCACACTATACAAAGCATACAAAAGATACTCAGGTATAACATTACTATCTCTTATCTCAATGCACCCACAATGGTCAGTAGTTGCGAATAATGTACCGTTCTCAATAACTCGAAAAACAAAATTACCGTCTATACCCCATAGAATATAATTCTTACTAAAATCTTTTATATTACTCTCCTGTGTAAATCCAACGGGTCTATTTACATTTGCACTGTAGATAGGAATATTTCCACTCATTTTTCTTATATCTTTTTTCAATAATCGTTTTCCAATAAATAATGAGAAATAGCTTGGGTCCGCCAGAGAAATGGTCTTAAATAACATAAATTACTCACCCATTACAGAACTGCTTATCTCTTTCAGTTCAGCCTGATACTCAGCAATAGAATTGGAAATCTAGATCG
>JAJZAR010000080.1 GCA_021799315.1 Thermoplasmata archaeon
TCTGGTGGCTTAACCAAAGGCTTGTCCATCATTTGATATGCCTGCATTTCACCGTATACGGCCTTGATAGAGTCAACTTTTCCGGAGAATTCATACTTTTTTGAGGCTAGATCAACTCTAATTATGGCCGTTTTAGTTAGCAACCCCTTTTCTTCATAAGTAATATTTCTTACCTGTTCTATTGGAATCGCAACAAAACTATTCTTCTTAAAAACAAGTCCCTTTGATTTATACCATAATATACGCCTGTCAGTGATAACGACTGTATATTGATCACCCTGAAAGCTTACGGATGAGGGTGAAGAAAAGCGTACGTTTTCTCCAGGTGCTAAAAATTGTTCTACTCCCATGCTTATCAGATGGATTACGGAGTAAATGCATATAAATTTTTTTGGTGATTACGCAATAAATCCCAACATCAATTGGAATTATCCTCTGAGTGAGATGTTGGCAAAATCGCAAAAAATGCCCGTCGTTTCAATCGGACAAATGAAAAAAACATCAATGAACAATGACACATATCATTACTGTCCATTAAATAATTCGTACTTTCTGATTAGATCTGATGAGTATACTCTCCTTATGGTACCAATTTGATTTAAAATATCCCCCATCCTAACATGTTCCTTAGTCCCCTTCTCAACTGATTCAAAGAAAGCCTGCTGGGTGGCTCTTTTGAACAGGTAAATAAGGTCAGCGAAAGAGAATCCCTCGGTCATATTGGCAATGATGTTTGAGTCAATGTCCTTGAAATAATATCCTTTGCTGAGCTGATCTGTGATGATTTCTTTCCTTTCATCGGACGACGGTAGCGGCACATATATTTTCTGATCAAATCTGCCCGGCCTGAGCATTGCCGGATCTATTTCCCAGGGTAGGTTGGTTGCAGCCACTATGACTGTGCCGTCAGTGTTTTCCATCATTAATCTGTTGATTTCAATGAGAAGCTGAGTAACACCTCGCTTAATCGCACTTTGATCGGAGGTCTCCCGCCTTGGAATCAATGACTCCACTTCATCAAGAAACAACAGGTTTGGCGATGTCTGCCTGGTTAACCTGAAAAGATCGGCTATATTCTTTTCGTATTTCCCGAAATATTCATTGTATAGATAGGCTGGATTTAATTCTATGAAGCTTAATCCGGCCTCGCCAGCAATTGCCTCGGCAAGGAGAGTTTTTCCGTTGCCCGGAGGGCCGTAAAGTAAAACCCCACCATTCAAGCTCATACCGAATTCCTTTGAGAGTTCCTTATAAACAAATGGATACACCACGGTAGCCATTAGATTTCTTTTTATTTCTTCCATGCCTTTCAAATCGGAAAACTTTCTGGTTGGCTTCTCTATAAATCTGGCACCTAGTTCTGCAAATTGCTGAGAATAGTCAGCGCTTCCTTCCTCAGTTTCGCCTCGTTTGCTTTTTACCAGAATTCTCTGGTTAATCAGTGATTTCAGCGTGGAAACCCTCTGACCCAGTGATGATGCCGTATCCACATTTATTGCAGAAATCGACTGAAGTATTTCATTAAGGCAATTTTCAGTATTCCCTGAATATGCATTCCCGCTTGATACACAGGCCATAAAGCGTTCGTAAGCCCGTTTGATAATAGTGTCAATATCTGCCTGATTTTTACTTCGCATTGTCATCTACCTCGCTGGCAAATATTTTAGCCATGGGATATACCTTCTTGGAAAGAAAGCCGTTCTTTACTGTGTTTATTTCCACAGTTATAACAAACTGGCCTGGAACTACCCCTACTTTGTTCAGTTTTTTCTGGGCCCTGGATGAGAAGAATAGATAGTCCTTAAGGTTGTATGCCGGATAGAAAATGAATTCAACATCTAACCCGGCCAATGAACTGTACATTGGGGCATATGATTCATCTTCCAATACGTTATCCAGAGGATTAACATCCATAATCCGCCCCTGTACTCTGGCATTGACTGATAACGCATAAGGACCACGCAGCTTCTCCGGACTTACCTGCAAATAAGTGTTCGATGCGTCCCGCCCCTGTATCTTGCCGTCTGTATATTTCAACGTAGATTTTAAAATGAGACTCATTTACTTTCCTCCCGGCATATGAAATAATGGACTGAGAATAAAATATGATCTCAATTGCTGGTGTCCTTGTCTCGGTTCATTGATTTCTTTATTTCTGCAATCATTTCATCGAGTTTACTTTCGGATGAACTCTCAACACTCGTTTCACCGGTTTTGAATTTGTTTATTATTTCGTCTACCTTGCTATCTGAAATGCCTTTCGAGTCAATGGAGCTCGATATCATTTCAAGCTGGCTAGATAGTCGATCTTCAATCTGCTCTGAAACTGAAACAATGTTTTCTATGTTCTGCTGAACCTGTGTCATCTGCTTCTGCGATATCTGGCTTGTGGACAGATCCTTTGAGCTCTCTTTCAGCGAGGCCCAGACATCCTTGGTTGTCTTTGCAAACTGCAAGCTCAAATCGACATTGTCAAGGAACAGCTTATAGTCCTTAAGCCCTCTTATTGCTCCGTCAATGTTCACTATATTGGCCGCAAACAACCTTGCCTTTGGCATATTATTAGATTCTATAGAGAGTTTAAGATTCTCAACGTTCTTCTCATAATTTTTATCGTATTGGCGCAGTGCCCTCTCTATGTCATTTTTCCATCGTGAAATTTTTGACCTCTTTTCGAAATTCTTTTCATCCTCGGATTTTCTAATCTTGATTGCCATGCCAGTCATATGAAATAAGGTGTCGTTTATATTTAATTTTGCTACATAGGCACGCACTCCGGTTTACCCATTTGGGCCATGCTTTGAAAATACAATTCTATACGAGGAAAAACCCCATACGTTAGTGAAAGAATTAAGATGTTTCACGTATTAACTTCTTTTTTCCATAAAATGAAATGACTCGATTGCATAATCCATTTTCTTCAAGTGTTGCAATATTTTTGACCGAAAATCCTCTTTCAAAGGATTATAGCTTTATTTTTCCAGATAACCTGAATGGTGTCAGGGAATCTAGACTCACTCGGACATTTCTGTGTACAGTAACCGCGTATGGAATTACGTCCTATTACTGCGCACCCTGCTTCCATTGGGAAATTGTCAAGAATTTTAAGTCACTACGGTTGCATGAATTCTGTAAGTCAAATTCCGAAACAAAATTTCAGAAACGTAGAACAGCATTTATCAAATCTTAGCAGTAAAGAGGGCATATCTCTGTCCCGAATCTAGCCAGAATGTTATATGGTTAAATCCTGCCTCTTTCAGCATTCCAGAAAAACCATCAATTGAGTATTTGTAGGAGTTCTCCGTGTGTATGGTCTCACCTTTCTCGAAATTTACTTCATTGCCAGCAATGACGAATGTCTGCCTTCGAGTGCTTTCAAGATGCATCTCGATTCTTCCCGTATCCTCATTGTAAAACGCCCGGTGGATAAACTGGCCTGTGACCATACTCGTCAAGAAGGTACGCATTCCTTGTTCTCAGTATCTCCTGTCCTTTTGCCTTCACAATTAATGTTTTGTTGACCTTCATAATCCTTATGGGATGGTTACGCTCATTGTATTCTATAACAACATCATTCCCGCTTGTTGATTTCATGAATCAATCAGTAATGTATGTGATAAATAGTTTATGAATTTTGGACGACGTGAGGGTGTATTGCACCACTAATCTATTCTTAAATGAAATTCAGGATCCCAAATATGGAATATACAATGCTTACTCATTCTGCGAAGTCCACTATTATTTTTATACCCTGACGGTTTATAGTTCTGAAGATGATCAAGAAAGTTCGAGCTATTAATTTTAAGAGTTTTGAGTCTATAGACATTGCCCTCTCTGATCTTAATGTAATAGTGGGCCAGAACTCAGCCGGTAAATCCAATTTTGTCTCCATTTTTCAATTTATAAGAGACATCACCACTGTGGGACTTGGCAACGCCATATCCCTTCAGGGAGGCATAGAATATCTTCTTAATTTCAAGAACTCATCCGAAGGTCATATGGAGATAGAAATTCAGCTTGACAGCAAGCAGAGTATCTCCGTAAGCCGGCCACAACCTTTACGTCTTTCGGACCTTTCGTACAAACTTCAACTTTATCCATTCAAGAAAAAGAAGGGAATTCAGAAATATATTGAAGAAGTATCGCTCAAGACCTCTGTTGCAAAGGGAAATGCCAGTGAAACTGGTACGGTAAAATTCCTGTCAGAAAACGGCAAGATACGGAGTGAGGGAGACGAAGAGATTATAAAGCAGATCCTTCCATTCTCTTCGCCATTCAGTAGATCTTTTAACAATGACATGGGGAGCCTTATGCAACTTCCACCACTATCTTTTTTCTTAGGCCACGGTATAGGCAACCTTATTCAGGTTTATGACTTTGACCCTAAATTATCAAAGAAAGCAATACCAATTACAGGAAAAGCTGAATTAGAACCAGATGGCAGCAATACCGCATTGGTTTTAAGAAAAATGCTCGCTAATCCGGATGAAAGGAAGAAATTTATCCATTATCTGAAGGTTTGTTTGCCTTTCGTGAAGGATGTGTCCATTGAGAACCAGGTAGATAAATCCGTCATATTTAAGATGCTGGAAACTTATAATTCAAAGACTGATATACCTGCCCCCCTTATCTCCGATGGGACTATAGAAATTGTATCTATAATTTATAGCTTATTTTTCGAGCGAAACCGGCTCATCGTTATAGAGGAGCCGGAAAGGAATATACATCCTCGCCTTATTTCAAGTCTAACGAACCTCATTAGAGAGGCTTCACAAGCAAAACAGATTATTATCACGACTCACAGTCCTGAAATGATAAAATATGTTGACCTTGAGAATCTGTACATAATTGACAGGGACGAAAATGGGGGATCAAAAGTCTCTCGCGCTGCCAACAGCGATGAAATTAAGGCGTTTCTCAAGGAGAAGATTGGCATTGATGAACTATTTGTTGATGGCATCCTCAATTGAATCAAAATGTTGAAGTATATTTTCGTAGAGGGGTTTCTTGATGAATTATTCATAAACAGGATCACTGAACTTGAGAAAATAATCCCACGGCCAAAGATAATTCAATATTCTCAAAAGAAGGATGAAAAAATAGACAGCTACATTATTTCCCTCAGATCTCAGAACGAGGCAATAATGTTCATTGCAGATGATGAAACTGATCACTATGAATCTTCTAGTTCCAGAATTTACGAACTGAAGAGAAGGTATCCTCATTTATCGGACGAAATTATTTTTCTCGCCATACCTGAAATAGAAGGGTGGTATATTTCTGGTCTTACAAAGAAGGCAGCTAAAACACTCAAGCTTCGAGAACTACCAAAATGTGATACCTGTACGAAGGAGAAATTCCTTTCAATACTTCCAAACCGTTCTGACAGCACATTAATCAGGAGCGAAATTCTGGAATATTTTGATGTAAAAACAGCGTCATCAAACTCCAGTTCATTCAGGCGGTTTCTGGAAGAGTTAAGAAAACTATGAGCTTGGAATGACCTAAATCTGCCCTTTCTAAAGGGGTCATGACGTCACTCCTCTATTTTTGCTCTCCCACCCATTACTCTTGTCAAGAGAACAGAATATTTCTCGAAGGTCTCTTCATCAAGATGTGCCAGTTTCTCGTAATTGTTGTGCATCAGCTTGTATTCTGTATCACCATTCGCAGCCGAAATTGTTAGTGATGGCAATCCAAGATGCTTTCCCTGCCTGAGAGTTATAACCTTGACCACGGCATAATCGATCCGTTGAAAGCCAGGAGGTACTTTTGCAATCTCCGCCTCAATACTCTTCTCAATCTGATTTCCCGCCTCAATGGCCATGTCGATAATCTGCTTATGAATCGTCTTCGAGTCCCTGTATAGGCCATAACTCTCTGCTGCCGAAACTGGAACCAAAGTAAGAGGGTCCGATCTGAGGTACTGATATACTTCCTTCCTGATCTCCCGCTTATTCAGAACATCAAAGATCAGGAGTGAATCCGCTGTAAACACCAGGTGATGGATGTTGGTTGTTTTGTCATGTTTCCACGCATTATCTATTGATCCTTCTACTGTAGTCATCTGCATAACTATATGAATGAAGATATAAAATAATTCACATATCAATAATAATAACAGTGAGCAAATGTCATGTTTGCCCCAGTATAGGGAATGGAATCCCTATTGTCTTTTATGAACAACTGCAACAGGTATTTCCACTACTTGGCTAGCGTTATGGGTTGGGCGACGACCTTTGCTATGCGCCTGGTGAACATCCTTCCCAGCAGAACATATGAAATTGCCACC
>JAJZAR010000081.1 GCA_021799315.1 Thermoplasmata archaeon
TGACCTTTCTTGGAAAGTGATTCCAAATTATTCCATACACTTGGAAACACATCGATCGGATTGTGTCTATTGAGTTCTACCAACGAAGATGTGTCCATTATGTAGTTATTTGAAGTCATTTTCTCGCTCTTGCCAGAACTTTATCAAAGTTTCTCGATTTTATGGATAAGAAGCTGAGGGCATCGTTGTAAGTTATGAATTCCCTGTCGAAATTATTGGCAACGAGAGATACGAATTTATTGCCTACTTCCGAAAGGCATCTCTGATCGGATGCCATTCCCATAACCTTCTTCTCTTTCTTCTCCACTTTCGTTTCCTTCGGAGTGTATCTGGCAAGCACGGACTCAAATTCTTGCCTTGAAATGTAATTTAGATTTACCATTTTCACCAGTAGAACTGCCTTACTTACCTTGTATCTCTTAGACAGAGCATTCAGGGTGTTGGTTTCGGTGAGGTTATGCTTGTTTTTGTTGAATAAATCTATTGAAACCTCCTTCGGCAAAAGGAATGCCGATGAAAAAGTGTTGCACCAGGCCTCAATATTGTTTCTTGCCTGCAAAGACACCTCTGGGAGGTCTATTACGGTCTCTCCTAGGATAATGTGCCCAAACTCATGCATCAAAGTGAATAACCGAGCTTCGATGCTATCCTTCGTGTTTATCACTATGATGCTCGGAACCTCGTCTGCTAAGGCAAACCCTCTTGCATCCTCAACCGGCATAGAGAACTGGAAAACCAGAATATTAAGGTCTTCAAGCATGTCTCTAAGATGCCCCATCATCTTGTATGCATCTCTGAATTTCATTTGCTTTTCAATGTTAAAATTCAATATCTTCCGGTACTCTGAAGCAATGAGTTCTGGATTATCGGTTAGTTTTGCCTTTTTGATGTCAGTTTTCGTGGCATAATTGATATTTAGGGACAGTTCTTTACTCAGATTCTGAAGACTCCTGGTTCTTCGGATGGCAAGGATGGTTTTGCGGTCGAATATGTCAGTCTTGTTGGGCAGGAATCTATAGTCTTTAGGCATTGGTTTTTCCCGCTTTGGTTTTGATAAGAAGAACGATGCAATTGGTCTTTTGTAGATTTCTGAAAGGACATTCAATTGTCCCATAGTTGGATTCTTTTTACCTGATTCCAGCTCCTTTACAACTTCTGTAGACGTTCGAAGTCTCTTTGCGACTTCCTCTACTTCCCAACCCGCACTAGTTCTCAGCCAGCTTAAGACCTGCGGAACCACCTCAACTGTAAACGTCTTGGCCATTCTAATCCCTCAAGCTTCTGGCTTTGTCTATTCTCTGCTTCACTAACTCGCAAACTGACCAGTATACTTCCTTCCTCTCATCTTGGGTTAGTCCCAATTCATCGAAGATAATGTTGTCAAGCTCTGCCCTGTCAGGGAGAGGATTAGGTTCTTGCTCTCTTATCGGTTTTGATTGGTCTATACCTACTTCTTCAAAAACGGTCATAATTTGTCTTCTGCCTAAGGATTTAAGTAGCTCGTTTATTTTCAATTCGCCCTTAGTGGATAAACTGTTGGAGAAAAATGGAATTTTTTCAACATCCTTTACAGAGTTATCCAGAGCCCCTTCTCCTAAGGAAGACTTACCAAAAAGCTCCTTCATCAACATCCCAATTATCGAGTTTAAATATGCCCAAAAGACCTTCTCGTATTTCTTTTCGGGATTAATACAAACTAGTCTTTTGTCAACACAAGCACCAGTAGTATTTAACGCAGTAAAATGCCTTATGTTAACATCGTATGGTTGTACCAAAGTCGCATTTATCATGTTGAGTTTGTACCATTTATCCTTGCCCTTATTCTCGAAATACGGCCTCTTGTGTATTCTATCCTTTTCTCCTTCAAGTATGTATTTAAGAACATTTGTTCCTGCAAGCTCATTTTTACTCTTTTCAACATTCAATACATACCATGCAGACGAGTTTTTACTCATAACATAGGTTTTGCAGTCTTTCGGAGATTTAATTAATTCCTCCAAATATTCTGCCTCAATTCCCAAATTGAATATGTCGTTCTTCTTTATGTAAAAGAATGGGTTATAACCTGAGGTAAGTCCTAAAGTTACTCTTGCCTTGTCTTTTATTCTAGAGTTGAGTTTTGTTATTATCTTTTGATAAAATACATCAGGAGCCCTAAGAAATTTTCCACCCCATTTATTGCCTTCGTAATTGCCAGATTTGAACATATCTTTCTTGGTATCTTCTGGATATTCCCACCCATCTTTTAGGAGATCCTCCTGCTTAATGGGAAATATCCTATATTGGTTGGTACTAACTACGTCATTCGCTAATTGATTCATCTCCATTCCCGAATGGTTTGCTTGAACTTTCTCTATGCTTATGAGGTTTTCAGATGAAAGAACTTCCTCAAAGGGTTTCTTAAACATAACGAATTTGCAAATATTTTTGATACTTGGCCAAGTAGTCTTATTCCCCCCAGACATTCCCGGTATCCACTCATTCAATGATCTTTGTGTGATCACGGGAGACCCAAAAAGAGCTATTATGGTGTTTATATCCGCATGAGCAAAACTTCTCTTAGGATTATCATAAATTGCCAAAATAGGGACAAACTTACACAGAAACTCTTGCATATCTTTCCCGTACTGTACGTCGAGCCATGAACTTGAAGTTATAAAACAAAAAGTGCCTTTTTCATTGAGGAGGCTTAATCCGTGAAAATAGAAGTACACGTAATAGTCACTCTGCTTGCTTATATTGTCAACTACTGGGAATCTCGTCTTTACAGAATATAGTAATTTGTCCTTATATTCATCTCTTTCTTCTTTAGTAACCGTCTTTTTCAATCTGTTAGGGGGAGAAATATATGTTCTAGTTACGTAAGGTGGATTTCCGATGACAATATCGAATCCCTCCTTGTCTGCAAAAATCTCTGCAAAGTCTATATCCCATACAAAGGGTTTCTTCTCAGGATCATTTAAATGGCTTTTGACACTCGTTAGCTTTCTTATCTCATCATTATTTGAATCAATTCTACTCTGGTTATCCTTCACTTTCTTCTCATCAATTATTTGCTCTCCTGCAAGCGTTTTCTGAGATCTTGCCATTTTTATGTTATGTTCGTAGACTTGTATGTCGGTTTCGAGACTCTCAACCCTTTCATCTATGATTTCTTCGAATAATCTGACCTCTTCTTCCTTAACCTCTTCTGGGGTCTTGAACTTGGCAGTAGGGGAATTTTCGAAATACTTTCTCTTTTCCTGCTTCAAGTCATCCAACTTCTTCTTCAGGTGATTCTTTAGGTTGTTAGTACGTAAATTGAAACTTATCCCTCCAATCTCCTGAACCAGAGAATCTCCAACTCTTAAGTTGAGATTTAGATTGGGCAAAAGCGGGTGTTGCCTCAAATCTTCCTTTTTGAATTCAGTTTCTACTATGAGTTGAAGCCAGAGCCTTAATTCGGCAGCATGAATTGCCCAGGGCATTACGTCCACGCCATACAAAGAATATTGAATTACCCTGTTCTTCAATGCGAAATCCGACAGATTGTTCTTAATGTGTTTATATATCATCCTGTAGGTGTCAGAAACAACGTTCAACATTCCTACCAGAAACGCTCCTGAACCGCAGGCTGGATCAACCACCGATAGATTGTTCAGGGCATCTTCGAGCTCTCTCCAGTGTTCGTTCTTCGTGAACCACCCATCTATTTTCTCTCTTTCTTCTGCAGGGTCGAAAATGAGATGATAGAGTTTTTCTTTTGGTAATTCTGACAAATTCTTGGATAAGTACTCAACCAAACTCCTTCTACACATGAAGTCCACTTCGACTCTCGGAGTGTAGAATATTCCGAGCTCGTTTCTATCGTAGATTTCCTCCGCGACATTAGCTAGAGATTCGTAGACATAACCAATCATCTGTGGGTCTACCGCCACTTCTGATTCTAGTGGCATATCCTCTTTAATTGTGAAATTGTAGGACTCAAAGAATTCAAGGATTTTTTGGAATATCTTGTCTGTAATGAGTACCTTGAGACTGTCCAATCCGTTTTCTCTGAAGAGTCCCCCATTAAGATATGGTGCACTGGACATCACCCTTACCACATCATCCGGCAAACCTTCAATCTCATTTGCCCGATTGTTGAAGGCCTTGAGGAATACCTGTTTGAGCCATTTTGCATAAAATTCGTTAGAGTTGTACTTCCCTAATTCTCTGTAAGTGGACCATAGCCATTCAATGAACCTTGGTCTTTCCAGCCAATCCTTTTTCGTTATGAATTGGATAAACATGATCCTGTTCAGGAACTGCAGAGTAAATTCATGAGATTCCTTGCTTGGGATTCTCTGCTTCTGCAATTCGCTTCTTAGTTTGAAGAATATCTCTTTGTAATCATCGAAGAAAGCCTCTGTAACCCTTTCCACACTGAATGCTTTCTTCCAGTTTCTCCAAACTTCTCTCCATGTGGCTTTGTTTTCATATCTGAGATTTGCTAAAGTCTCTATTACACTGTAATAAACCTTCTTGGATTTTATATCTTCTCTGTCCACATTAAGTTTGATAAGCTTGAGTTTGTGTTTCCCGGTTTCGACCTTCTCTTTATCCGGGAGAACAAAAGTTATCTCGTTGTAGTCTTCCGTGAAGATAAGGAGAAACTGAATATACTGTTTGTCGAATGTGTTTGTGACAGATCTGATAAATGTCGGTGTCAATGAAGTTGTTTCCAAAAGGAAAACAGGGAGCTTCTCGTCTAGATTCAGCACAGAGAATATTTCTTTAATTTTCTCATTATCATCCTTCTTGAACTCAAACGTTGACTTTTTTCTTTTGGAAGAGGGATCCAATATTGCAGCTTCAGGAAATCCAAGGGTGCCGAAAAGTTTGTATACGTCTTTTGCACCCTCAATTTTAAGAATTTGATTATATACATTTTCCCTTAAAATAACATCATTTTCCATTCTCAAAGCCTCTTTTTCAGCTCGACAGATACAATCGACGCATCAGATAATAAAATTTGCGATTCCATTGTGTAGTACCGACCAATCTTTTTCTTGATCAGCGTGACCAGACCTAGGTTCTGCAGGTAGTTGACACTCTGAAAGAAAGTGGACTTGCTCATTCCCTTAACCAGGAAGCTGTTGACATTCGTCACTTCTGCATAGGCTTTGTTCGTGTCCTGATTCTTGATTAAAGACGCAAGAATCAGCAGATCCCTGTCTCCAAGATTCCTTAGAGTTTCTCCCTCCACCTCTACATAAGCCTGCCTCAATGCTGATATGACTGCCTCATCGGTCCATTTGTTAACCCTTCCAAGTATCTCCAGTGCCTTTATGCCAATTCTTGCATCGCTCCTGTATTCCCTGACAAGCATGGCGGATAAGAGGCCTAGAGCAACCTTGTCGAATTTGTTAAGGCCTTCCTCTGCCCTCATTTTCAGTATCTCGCGGATCTCATCTGCGTTGTATTCATGGAACACTATATGGTCAGGCTGCAGGGAGCTCTTTACGCTCTCGTCGTTCATGTCCTTGTACCAGTAGACCTTCTGAGTCAGCAGGATAAGGTTAGCCTTTGTATGCCTCGTAATGTGGTAGAGGACATCATAGTCCTGGAGAAAATCAACTTCGTCCAGTATAACAATCGACTTTCCGGACAGCAACGAGTCAAATTTGTTCTTGACCTCATCAATGTCATGGCCTCTGCTGGATATCCTTGTCAGATACCTGTATATCTTTATTGACGTGGGGTTCTCTCTCACGTTTATGTAATAATATGGCACGGATTTGCTCTCCTTGAGGGCCTTTGCCATGATCAACGCACTGAGTGTTTTGCCGGAACCCTTTGAACCATAGATGATTATGTGTCTTGGAAGGTTTAGGTTCACGTAGTCTGCAAGGTCATTGGTAACCTTGTCTAGTTCCTTTCTGATGAGGATGCGATTTGGCTTGAAATCCATGTCGAATAGCTGTGCATTCTTTATGTTGCTGGTTTCCTTTGCCCTTTGCTTGACCTTGCTGTCAAAGAACGCATATGGATCTTTCAGAGCCATGCGATCACTGCACTTTTACGATTCACTGGTAAGATTATTAAAAGTTCCGAACGAGTCGAATCATTGAGTGTCGTAGAACAGTCGTTTTCATTTCAGAAGAGAGAGTGTCAGAAAACGAGTGGATGTGTTTGTTTGGTTTTACTTCAGAAAAATAGAAGAAAATTCCATTTTTTTAGAATGTAATGTTCATTGTATCAGGTATATATTATATAAGAAGAGCGCTGACGCGTTCGGCGACTCTCTCTC
>JAJZAR010000082.1 GCA_021799315.1 Thermoplasmata archaeon
GCATCAGTAGATACAAGCCTGGCAGAGATCAATCCCTTTATGGCCATATCATCGTCATCCAATTCCTTCTTCACCTCCAGAGCCTCAAACTGGTACCTGTGGAATCTGGTAAAGAGTTTTTTCAATTTCTGATCCCTGATTCTGAGGTTTCTCATTGTGTTCAGATCATTCGATACCTGAATAATAGAATGCAGGTCCAGATTATGCCATACAGTTTCAACGAACTGTGAATAGTCATCAATTGAGATCATCCCAGCTATTGAAAAGGCTGCCAGATCTGCCAGTATATCTATTCTGTCCTGGTAATCCAGTTCAGGGAACTTGTTGGCAAGCGCGTCATACATTGTTTTTTCATATAGAACCCTGTAAAAGCCTGTCATCTTTGAGTTCAATTTGATAAATCCCTTTCCATTGATCACCTGATTAAGATTCTTCATGAGAAAGCTTTCCTCAGAGTCATCTCTCACGATTGTTACAGGTATGGGCCATTGATCATGGGTTTTATTTCCACTGAGAAGGAATCTCGACTGAGTCAGTTCGAGACCTCTGTCCACCTGTTTAACACTTATGAAAGGGTATCCTTTCTTTTTAATCCAGTTCTCCATGATCATTTGAACCGGTTGCTGCGAAACTTCAGACATGGTATTCCATAAATCTGCACCTTCAGCATTGCCATAGGTATATTTCTTGAGAAATACTCTCAAGGAGTCTCTGAAAGTATCTGGACCAAGATATTTTTCGATCATTCTCAGCACCATTCCACCCTTACCATAGCGTATGTTGGATGACATTCCCTCCATCTCATCGGGATGTTGCATATGCGATTCAATTGGATCAGTGGCTAAAAGGGAATCATCTGTAAAGGCACCGAAACCGTCAAGGATAAGCATGGTGCCCTGCGCTCTCCAATTTTTATTGTATAGGTCAGCAGCTTTAAAGCCCATAAAGGTCGCAAAACTTTCATTTAACCATATATCGTCCCACCATTTCATAGTTACAAGATTGCCGAACCACTGATGCGCAAGTTCATGGGCAATGATTTCAGCCACAGTCCTCCTTGCCATGTCTGTTGTATTATGGTTTATAAGCAGAGCAGTTTCCCTGAACGTTATGGCACCCCAGTTCTCCATTGCTCCTGCGGCAAATTCCGGGACGGATACGAGGTGCACTTTGGGCAGAGCATAGGGAATGGAAAAATACTCTGTGTAAAAATCCAGGAACCTGGCAGCCATTTCTATGGGTTCGTCCGTACTGTTTAAGGTGCCTTGAGGAGCTGTGAGAATGATCCTTGTTTGACCATGGGTTCTTTCTCTGGAATCAAACTTTCCTGCTCCTATGTAAATAAGATAGGTAGACATTCTTGGAGTCTCCTGAAATTTGAATGTTGTTTTCCCGTTCTTTTCTACTTTCTCACTTGCATCCATGTTTGAAATAACAGAATACTGGGAATCAACTGTTACCGTTATAAGAAAGGTAGATTTGAGATCCGGCCGGTCAAAACATGGAAATGCCTTTCTCGCTCCTATGGATTCAAACTGCGTGGACACAACTTTCTCGCCTGTGCTGGACTTGGATAGATATAATCCGGTCATGGTGTATTTCAATTCTCCTTCAAATTCAAAATAGAGTTCAGAATTTTCTTTAAATGCCCCCTTTATGAGAAATTCATCACTCTCCCTGCCCTTTTCAAGTTTCACTTCCATTCCATTGAGCATGGACTTTGTTATTTTATGCCAGTCTGAATTTATATATATTTGTCTTTCATTTCCGGAAAAGACAATTATTTCCTTACCACTGTATATCTCCCTCTCAAGATCAAGGAAAAGTGTTAGTTCAGTATGATCAATTTTCATAGTTCATGAGATAAAAGATATAGTTATATCTTTTGAATGAGAGCGGACTGCTTGGGCGTTGCTATAATCTAATTGCTACTTCGGTTTATATGCTCTTTCACCATTTCCAGAATCTGTGTTACGGGTTCAATATACTGGTGTGCCTTATCCATAAAGAACTGCCTGCTGTATGACGACTCATAAGAGTAACCGCTGGCTCCCCTTAGATCAAGGAGTGCATGGAACGTTGAAAAAATCAACTCGCTGTTTTCCTTTATTTCCGAGTTGTCAAACTCCTCAGAAGAAACCAGGCTCACTACTGCAGATATAATATTATGTGTTTTAGGGAAGTCTATACCATGATAAAGCAGAAGACCTTTCAGACTCATTTCAACACCCATTTCAAGTGAGTAAAGTATCTTAGCTCCTGCATTTATTTCAATCAATTTTATTGCTGATTGAAGCCACTCCTCAGCATCGGCTAACGCCCTTTGTGCCAGCTGTGTATTTACCACGTTAATACCTCTGCGCCTTCTATGTACTTCCTGCTATGGGGAATTGAAGCGTATTTGTCAATAAAATCAGAGGCGGCAAAATTTGGATCATATAAGATCATACCGCTATCAGCTATATCAAAGAATATTGGTCGAACAAAATCAATCTCTTCCAGGCTACTAATAAATGGGGCAAAATGCATTGGAAGTTTGCTGTAGGTTAGGCGATCAAAATACTCGATTTCTGTATTACGGATAGCCTTCTCAACGTAATCAAAGGTTTTAGAATCTGTCTTTTCTGTTATGATGAAAAGGTCCACGTCGCTGTAAGCATGATAGGTTCCCTTGGCTACAGACCCAAACAGTATGATACCATGGACATTATCGCTTTTCGAAATCTGTCCAATGAGATGCCTGAGAGCCATCATTAAGAAGCTATCAATCAAAAGGAAGGTGAGAGGTCTGCGAATGTTTTCTTCCAGCAATTCGCTGAATGTCACAGGTCTACCCCTCATGTGACTTAAGGTAGATTTTAGCCTGAGCAGTTTTGCGTAAACTGCATTTTCCATAGCAACTGTCTTCATAGTCATATCATGGATGGGATGATATAAAACTTTTCTACATTTATTTTTTATAGAAAAAAATTACAATCATCTGGTTTTTCATTAATCCTCATTTCGGGTAACGGTGATACCCCATTATGCTCCACTGTCTTATCCCAAAGACAATTTCAATTATCTAGAATTATTCTAGATATCTTTTAAGAGCCTTTTTAGACCTTTCGGGGCCTATATCTTTATTCTGTGATCAACAAGTGCCATTTATGCTATGACGAATTTTACGACACTATAACGGTCATTCTTTACAATTGTTACGACGCCATAGAGAAGAGTGCGGTGATAGATGTAATAAAGGACCATGTTACTTTACATATATTCCCGGTACATGGACCAATATCCTACCGTTATAATTTCCTCGAGAGCCTTCCTATATGGGCGTCTCTAATTTTATACGGTATACATAAGCATCACCAAGAAAGGTGGTGAGCAAATTTCTACATTAACTTAGGATACTGCAATGGAACTATTTCTATTGCTAGGGGTCCCATAAGCATCTTATCATAACAATTGAAGGGCTTTTAGATGCTGAATAAAAATATAAAGGAGCCGGGCATTTCATGAAAATATTCATGCAATTATGTGAAAGAGTATGGTCATTCACTCTATAGTATATGTTAAAATGAGTATGTATGTAAAAATAATAACTGTTTAAGAGGGAATTGATATTGAACAAAAAATCTCAGAGCCTTGGTGTGATGTTTCAAAGCCTGTTATACATTGCAGTAGGGAATATGGTGGAAACATCCTATTCTCCTCTTGATAAGATCATTAAAGACCATTTCCTGGCCAGTGCTGCTGCTGTTGGACTGTTGACCAGCATCATATTCATTGGTCTCGCAGGCGTTTCTCCCTTTGTAGGCTTCTTTGTTGACCATCTTGGGAGTTTCAGAGCCATAAAGATAGGATTCCTCATTATGGCCATCGGTTCTACAATTGCAGCTGTATCAACATCCTATTACATGTTCGCAACAGGATTTCTGGCCATAGGATCAGGATACGGGATTCTCACGCCTGCAACAAATAATGCAGTGATGAATGCATACTATCCACATCATGCCACTCCAATGGGTATAAAGCAATCTGGCGTTCCCATAGGTGCTTCCCTATCTGCGCTTATTCTTCCACTCATCTTTTTGCATATAAATTTCTATGCACCTTTCATATTTCTTGCCCTTTTATCCCTCGTTTTTGTTATTGTAACTAAAGGAGAATCTGTAGAAACAAGGATCAACATAGATATACGATCCTATCTGGCAGACTTAAAAGGCACATTCAAGAATAGACGTTTTCTCATTGTCAATATGCTTGTAGCCGTGATGTCATGGGGACAACAGGCTTTACTGACCTTTGCAGTTCTTTTTGCCCTATCATTGGGATATGGGCTGTTTGAGGCGGAAGGTCTGTTAGCATCCATTCTTCTGGGTTCTTTGATAGGGAGAATATTCTGGTCATGGCTGAGCTCAAGGATATTCACTCAAAGGAGGATATATTCTCTTGTCATGGTAATGTTCATTGCTGCATTCATGTTTTTTATCTATTCTCTTCAGTATCATTTTCTGCTGCTTTCTGTACCCATCTTCTTTTTCACAGGCTTCACAGCCATAGGATGGAATGGTGTGTACATAACTGTAATATCTGAAACAGCACCTAAGAAACATATAGGGATGTACAGTGCCATTGGTTTACTCATACTCTCAACAGGAACCATAATCGGGGAACCCTTGTCCGGTACCATAGCAGATATTTCATCCAGTTATGTTCCAGTATGGCGATATCTGGCTCTTGTTATGGCAATAGTAGCACTAATACTATTCCTGTATACCAGAAGATTGTTGCCAATTAAATCGCCCATGGAAGAACAGCAGGAGTAATTTTGTCTTATTCTAAACCATAAGTGTTATACTTGCTTTGAATCCCTTGTACATGGATAAAGAAGGCAAAGATATGGAAGTTCTTTGTAACCGGCTAGGCATCGACAAGCAATACATAATACCCTATGGGAAAGAGATAGCAAAGATATCCCTAAGGGCAAAAGGAACACGTCAAGGAAAGGTAATTCTGGTTACGGCGATGACACCCACAACTCATGGAGAAGGAAAGACCACTACAAGCATAGGGCTTGCACAGGGAATGAAAAAACTTGGAATGAATGTAAGCGTCTGTTTGAGAGAGCCATCCATGGGCCCCGTGTTCGGTATGAAGGGAGGTGCAACTGGAGGAGGCAAATCCATGGTAGAACCTTCAGACAGGATAAATCTCATGTTCACAGGAGACTTTCCTGCCATATCAGCTGCACATAATCTTCTATCAGCAGCCATCAACAATCATATCTACCACTCTAACAAATTGGATATTGACTCTTCTAAAATTCTCTTTCCAAGAACCATAGATATGAACGACAGGTCCCTTCGAAATATTATGGTTGGTGTTGATGGTGGCAATAACGGTGTGCTCACACAGGACAGATTTGTCATAACACCTGCATCTGAGATCATGGCTATTGTGGGATTGTCCCAAAACTATGAAGAACTTGTCGAGAAGCTTGGGAATATTCTGGTCGGATTTACTCATGCAAACCATCCGGTCTATTGCAGAGACCTTCATGTTGAAGGTGCCATGGCTGCAATACTGACAGATACGATGAACCCTAATCTAGTAATGACAACAGAGGGTGTTCCTGCCTTTGTTCATACGGGTCCCTTTGCCAATATTGCTCATGGCACATGCAGCCTAACAAGCATAAAGTTGGCAAGGAGCTTAACGGATTTCGTTATTGTTGAAGCCGGGTTCGGATCCGATCTCGGTGGAGAGAAGTTTGTTAATATGGTCTCCAGAATTGGTGATATTCCCATAGATTCTGTGGTCATTGTTTGTACCATACGCGCAATGATGGAAATTGGGAAGACCAGTAGTGATCCCTTAAGGGAAGGCTTCCATAATCTTGAAACACACATTAACAATATAAGAAATTTCGGCAGGGAGCCTGTTGTGTGCATAAATGTGTTTAACAATGATAGAGCGGAGGATATACAACTGCTTTCCGATCTACTCAAGGAGAAAGGAGTTGCGTTTGAACACTCTGAAGGTTTTGAAAAGGGTGGAGAAGGAACAGTCAAACTCGCCGAAAAGGTCGTTGAAAACTGTAAGCAGAATACTCCTCTGAAATATACCTATGAAATAAACGAGCCATTGGAACTCAAAATAGAACACATTGCGAGAAATATTTACCATTGTAAGAACATTATTTTTACAAAAAAGGCCAGTAAA
>JAJZAR010000083.1 GCA_021799315.1 Thermoplasmata archaeon
TTGAAATTCCCCTCCCTATGGATTCGAATGTTTTCATTTATTCCCGAACCAGATAGGACAGAAAAGGTGGAAAAAGCTGTCTTATAGCCGCTTGCTTTATAGCCTACTGTATATGCGCCGTAATGGCACAAAATTACTGAATAATAACCATCTGACGCCTGTACCTCATCTACCCTTGGAAAAACATATATAAAAACTGGCCCGGAGTATGGATTGCCAGATGCTGTTGTTATTGTGCCATATAATCTAACGGTGCCGTTTCCTGTAAAGCTGAATGAAGATCCTTTCTTACTGAAAGACAGCATTTTAGTTTCGTTTTCGAAGATTTGAGGATCTTTTATCTCGACATATGGCTTGGCATTGTATGATTCATGAAAAAGGGTAAAACCACTTCCTATAACCAACGCTGCAACAGCTATGGCGATAATGAACTTGGCGTTAACCTCCGGCATTATAGCATTAATTGTAAACACATATTAAATGTATCTCTTGAGAATTATTGCCAAACCAGATCAAACTTGCCAGAGTTAGAATTGATTGATTTTGGCCTCAAAGTAATGATAACTAATCCTCCAGTTGTAGAATTAATTCCTAACCTTTATCGCAATGCCTCTGTCTGTTTGCTTCATTATACTTGAACTCATTTTGGCTATTCCTGTTCCCCTGAACTCACCGTCATGGTGCATTACAATCTCATCCTCCTGACGAATGTCTGGTGTGCAATCCTTGATTCCCATGGCATACACATTGGCTGTGGGTTTGAAATCGTCTATGTTAACGAGAAACTTACCCTGTTTTAAGAACATGTCAGCGGCATTTTTGTGTATTGTAAGTTTTCCGACCTTCTGGTTTAATATGAAATATGGTTTGTTCCCATCGCTGAGCATAAATTGATTGAACATTCGTGTAACCTTCATATCTTTCAGATGAGGTTCTATCCATGAACCGAACTGGTATTTGGCCATGGAAGTCAGCTTTTCTTTTTCCCAGTCTCTTCTCACGCTGACATCCTCCACTTCATCGAGATAATCAGTAAGAGGTTTGAACTGATCTTCCTTAGATTTGTCCCACAGGATGAAAGTAGCTTTCCCCTTTAGATGATCCCCCACAAATTGCATATCTTCCGGCAAAAATAGGATAACGCGGCTATACGAATTGTTAGCTAAAAATGCGTCTATTGAATTTAGAATGGCCACCTTCTCATCCATGAACCAGGTTCCGGTGACAGGAATGTCATAAAATCCCGGAGGGTAGGTTTCCTCAAGATCTCTGGGAACTATTGTAATTGGAGCTGTTAATATAAGCTCATGTATGGATCTGCCTCTCTTTCCAAGCGCTTCGTGAAGTGCAATATGGGATTTTGACTGTGAGTAGGGTTTTCTGGCAGAGCAGGGTATAAAAAGAGCAGTCGATAGGCCATTTGGTTTCCTGTATTCGCCTGAAACAAATTCATTGAACCTTCCAATATCAGGTCTTCTCATTGATGAGAGGTCTGAAGCCATGATTGAACCTGTAAATCTCGGGTATACCGTTTCGAAGTTCTCTTTGAAATCCACAGTCAGCCTCCTCAATATTTCTGTACTCTTGGCACTGACCTTCCACCTCTCCACAATTTCCATGAGTGTCATGTTTACCACTCCATGTGAAAGATAAGTCAGCATATTTTCAATGAACTGAGTATTTGTTTCCTGAACTTTCAATCGTTCCTTTGATCTGCCAAACATGGTATAAAAAATGCCATGCGCCTGTTCAAGTTCGGCGCTTATATTATCAAATAC
This sequence comes from Thermoplasmata archaeon, assembly GCA_021799315.1. Lineage (GTDB taxonomy): Archaea > Thermoplasmatota > Thermoplasmata > Thermoplasmatales > Thermoplasmataceae > Cuniculiplasma. Next base: position 1,779 of record JAJZAR010000083.1, read on the forward strand.
ATCAACGCCTAATAAATGAAGTTGCGGAATTACGTATGGATCGGAAACGCCAGGAATGTAGAGTAATCTGTCGTAACCAACCTTCCCTTTCAGATCTAAAATCAATCTCACTGTTCTCTTGCTGCGAAGGAGAAACAGAGGATCAATAATTGGTATTACAAAATTATCAGTCTCATAAATAGATATTTTGTGATCAAGTACATCTATTTCCCTTGCCATTCCTTCGTCTCCCATGATGGAAAAGGTTCCTGCTGAAAAGTTGAATTTGCCGCCTTCGATAAGCATGGGAAAACTTAATTCTTCATCCCTTATTTTCAATATACCCGTTCTGGCATATCCAAAAAATGATTGAGACTTTATCACGGCGGCATATGTTTTCATCAAAATAAAGGTTTAAAGAATTAAGGAGCAAATATACTTGTCAAGCATGGTTTGGTGTTTACTCCCTCTTCTGAATGGAGCATAAAGTCACGGAAGCAGTAAATCCTGAACCAGATTGAGAGGGACAGAATTGAAGTATCAAGTTATAAATATATGAGAAACATAGGAATCTATGAGTGTCAAGGATATTTTTGATTTTGCGAGAGAAAGTGAGGTTATACTTATTATAAATGGAGGAGAAGGTGCTTTAGATAAGACGTTCAGATATATCTCAAAGGCCCACGGTGGGGTTTTTGAAGGATCCTTCATGATTTCCACCCCTGATAAGTCTACCATATACACATCTATTCTTGAGGAGGAAACTGCCAAGACCACAGGACTGGATGTCAAGGTGTTCAGGAGCAGAAAAAACTATGAGGAAATGCTGAAAGAAAGCCTGAAAAACTACAACACAGTAGGGCTGAATTATTCTGCTCTCACCCTTGAGAATTACAAAAACCTGTTGAGAATTATTCCAGATAAGGATTTCGTCGATGTCTCAATTTCCATTCATGAAGCAAGAATTATTAAGGAAGAATATGAACTGAAACTCCTCAGAGAAGCGGCTAAGATAGCCGGCGATTCCATTGATCCAGTGTATGAAAAATTAAAACAGGGAATGACGGAGAAGGAGGTTGCAGCTTCTGTTGTTTATGAAATGATGAAAAATGGTGCAGACGGTCCTTCATTTTCAACAATTGTTGCCTTTGGGGAAAATGCATCCCAACCCCACTATTCGCCTGGAAATAGAAAGTTGAAATCAGGAGATTGTGTTCTCATAGACTATGGAGCACTATATGATGGCTATTGCTCAGATGTAACAAGAACGGTTTCTTTCGGCAAAGCATCAGAGGAACTGAAAGAAGTGTATGAGACAGTTTTTAAGGCTCAAGCTGAAGCTATGAAACTCATAGAGGAGGGGACAAACGGGAAGGATGTGGATATAAAAGCCAGAACTGTAATTGACTCAACGAAATATAAGGGAAGATTCATTCATTCTCTTGGGCATGGCATAGGGCTGGAAGTCCATGACCATTCTGCGCTTTCCCAGAACCTTGATTTTCCACTTAAATCCAATATGGCCATAACAAACGAACCTGGAATCTATCTTCCTGGTAAACTGGGCGTCAGAATAGAAGATGACGTGATCGTTAAGAAGGGTGGGCATGAAGTTATATCCCATGGTGCCACAAAGGAACTGAGGGAAATATGAGCCAACTCAGAACACGCCCGGATGTTATGTCACTCCGAGGAGTGGTTTCCAGTTCAAGCATACAGTCTTCCCTCGCAGGCATAAAGGTGCTCGAGAGTGGTGGAAATATAGCAGATGCTGCGATCGCAACAAGTGCTGTTCTTTGCGTGACTCAAAATAATTTATGCGGATTGGGAGGCGATGGGTTCGCAATCTTAAAGTTTAAGGGAAACTTGAGTTCCATAAACAGCAGTGGAAAGTCAACCAGGAATATTTCCAAAGAAGATTATGAAAAAAAGAAGATGAACCAGATTCCCCATATGGGACCTCTCGCAGCCATAACTGTTCCGGGTCTTGCAGGCCTTTGGATTGAACTATATAAAAAATCGAGCATGGAGTTTAAGGAACTTCTTAAACCTGCCATATCACTTGCAAGAAATGGATTTCCTGTTACCCATAACTATGCTAAATCTCTTGAAATTACCCTGAGACATACCAAAGACAAAAATTTTATTGAAACCTTTTCTGATAATGGCAGGCACCCTCTGACAGGAGATATATTTTTTCAGGAAGATCTTGCAATGACTCTTGAAGAGATGAGTGAGGAGGGGCCCGATTCCTTTTACAAAGGGCACCTATCAGATAGGATAGTAAATGCCTTTGAAAAAAGCGATGTGCGAATAGACTCAAAGGATATGTCCTCGCATAAACCCATTGTGGGTTTACCAGTAAGATCAGAGTTTGAAGATAGGGTCGTTTATGAATTGCCACCCAATAGTCAGGGACCGACAGTGAACTTTTCACTCAATGCCATGAAGATGATGGATGAAAGAGGTTCAGATGATTGGACGTACATAAAGGCAGCATTGAATGGAAACGCTTTCAGGAAAACTTACATTGGAGACCCAGATAGAATGCCTCTTCCAGGTAACTTTGAGAGTGAGAATTTTATTCGAAAGGTTCTTGATGAAAATACAACACTAACCAATGAAACGAAGCCCGATGGAGATACTACCTATTTCACCATTGCCACAGAAGATGGAGATGCAATTTCACTGATTCAAAGTAACTATACAGGCTTCGGATCCACAGTTGTGCCAAAAGGTACAGGTATTTCTCTTCAGAACAGAGGATCCTATTTCTCTCTAGATCCTGAACACCACAACTTTCTGGAGCCAGGGAAGAGAACATTTCACACGTTATGTGCATGCATGGTTGAACGAGAAAAGGAGTTTGAATACTCCATAGGAACAATGGGAGGTGATATTCAGCCTCAAATACATCTCGCAATGCTTTTCAACCTTATCAGAAAGGGAATGTCCCCTCAGGAGTCGATAGACGCACCCAGACTCAACTTCCTTGGTAGCATATACGAAGAACCTTCAACTCTCATATTTGAAGACGAAAGTCTGGTTACCAAGGAGATGCTACCGCTGTTCAGAGAAAGAAAGTATACCGGAAGATTCAGCAGTGCACATGGGCATTGCCAGATAATAAAGCGCAATGAGAACGGAGTTATTATGGGTGGCGCTGATTCCAGAGGAGATGGGTTTGCCATACCAATTTTTTGAATTGCAAAACTTAATTTTCATTTATACAAACCGCGTATAGAATAATTTAAACAATGGATTGCATATACTAATTGAATGTTATCTCAAGGTGGAAGCGTTGATCTGTGCGCAAAAGCTGATGCAATGCTGAATGATTTCAACGAAAATATGGATAAATATCATTCCTTTGTAAACAATTTGCTGTCTCATATTTCAGATCACCTTTCGGATAATACTATGAATTTTACCTTTATCCACTGGAACGATAGAGAATTGTGGGAAACGATCATACCAGTTTCCCTTTCAGCAATTAACTGGCCAGCTGTGAGCAGCAGAGTGATCATTAGGATGAGGAACAATTTTGAGGATTATCTCAATTCACTGGAAGATGAAAGTCTTGTTGTGGAAGCAGAAAATATGAACCTTAAAATTGCTCACGACAGGGAGCGGCACAATTTCAGAATCTCCGTCTATGACTTTACAAGATACTGTTCAAAAATATCAGGCCCAGAATACAGACTTGCACTGCAGACTTTCGATAAGGGAGAAATTGTGTGCGGTAAGAACTCAGTCAGCAAAATGCTCAGAGAGAGTTTCGTCTCTGACCTGAAGGAGAAAGTTAAGGAGACAGACGCCAAAAGGTCTATGGATATTATGCACGACTATTCCCAACAGATACAGAGGATTCATGCCATTGGAGAAGAAATGTCGAAGGAGGTCGACCTTGGTGCTGTGGATTCAAATTCGTTCCCGCCATGCATCAAACATTACATAACAGACATACAGGCGTCAGTAAATCTCCCACATATAGCCAGATTCACCCTTGTTTCATTCCTGCATAATATTGGAATGGAAGAAAGCGGCGTGATGGACATATTCTCTAACGTTCCGGATTTCAGCAAGAAGATAACGGAGTATCAGGTTAAGCATATCATCGGTGAAATATCGGGGACACAATACACACCGCCAAAGTGTGCGACCATAAGATCAAACCATCAGTGCTATCAAGGGGATGATCCCGTTTGTGCACTGCCAAACATGAATCATCCACTGACTTATTATAAAATCAAAAAACTGAAAAAGAAAGGTCGCTAAAGCTTTCTCTCAATAATTTTTATGATAGTGGATTTCTTGAGATTTCCATCCATCACATAAATTTTTGAATTTTCATAGGGAACTCTTGGATACTGGC
>JAJZAR010000084.1 GCA_021799315.1 Thermoplasmata archaeon
TTTTGGTTCGTTCATCTGTGAAAATAAATCCTGTCGTAACATATACACCGATGAATTCCTGCCACTCTTCCGAAATGTCTTTCCTTCGGTTGAAGCCTCTTCTGCTATTTCTGCAAATCTGGATCTGAGCATCTCTCTCTCTTCATCCTCTCCGCTTTCTGCCTCTTTACCGTACTTTTCACGGAGTTCTATCTCGATTTTTCTCAATCTTCTGTCAATCTCATCGATTTCATTACAGATATCCTCTTCGGGCCTGAGAAATATGTTGCCATGGGTTGGCTTGATCTCGCCCGTTAATAACTTTCCAAGTGTTGTTTTTCCTGAACCTGCTTCGCCTACAATGCCTATTATCTCTCCAACCCTCAACTTAAATTTCAGGTTTTTCAGTATGAATTTTTCATCTTCCTGTTTAGTTTTTAATTTTCTTCCCTTAACGCTGTATGAGAGTCCATTTACAAGCATGGCTGTTTCAAGTTCGTTCATGTTGGGACCTCGAATTCATTAGAATACAGAAAACAAGCGACTTTATGACCCGCGTTTGATAGTAGAATAGGTTTCCTAGTAGAGCATGTATCCAGCGAAAATTTACATCTGGGTTGAAAATAACATCCTGCAGGCAATGAACCCGGTTCAGGCATTCCCTCCTGTATATAATTTCTGTAGCTTTCATCTCTCTTTCCTGTGCTCACCATCTCTTCTACTGCGTTCATAGAAATAGTAAGTGGATGTTTTGGATCTGCGATAATATCCGTTGTTTTTCCCTCCTCCACAATTCTACCGGAGTACATTATTCCTACCCTGCTGCAAATATCACGAATGTCTGAAAGGCTTTCTGCGAAAATGAGGAATGAGGTTCCATTCTCCTCTGCCCTTCTCTTAATGTCTCTCCTCACAGATGCATTGCTCATTGGACCAAGAGAGTTGATCGTCTGCTCAATAATTACAAGATCCGGGTCACAGATGACATTCATGACATATGAGATTAATTTTGCTTCACCGGGGCTCAGATCATGTAATTTCTTATCTAAAAGTGTATCAGAGTCCTCAAAACCAAGTTCATTCAAGTAATTTTCAGTCCACATCTTTGCTTCGTTCTTGAGTTCATTGGCCATGGACCTTCCCATAAATTTTAACAGGAACTCAAAATTCTTGTATTCACTATCAACTTCTTTCTGTTTGAGTTTTATCTCTTTTTCTTTTTCGGTAAAGGCATCGTCATCTAATGTTTCATCCGTGGATTTTAAACTTGATATGATCTTCTCAAGGGTCTCTCCCGACTTTTTATATGAACTGAGTCTCGTTAAACGATCTATGGTTTTGCCATCATACTCACGATTCATTTTTTCGAGCATCCATGAGGTGGAAATTTCTGGATCGTAAAAGTTTCCTGCATATTGTTTTATGATCCATGTAAAACCTTTCAACCCATGTTCGGCTGCGAATTCTTCAATTGTTATGTCTCTCTTTCTTCCCCACAGAACCTGAATCTCTCTCATGAAAGTTAATAGCGTTTCTTGGTTCATATTGTTTCTGAGAACGATGGAGTCAGATAGGTCGGCTATTTTTTCTTCTAACATTCTCTGGGTAATCTGATCCATAACAGTTCCTTTGTCTTTTACATCTTGAGTATGGTCTTTGTGAATTACGGAGACCCTGTTGATCCGGTCATTGTATTTTTCAAATCCAACTTTTTGTGGGACTTTAGCCTTTGGGGAATTCTTCTTATTTTCTCTAGAATTCTCAGGATTAAAATATGGACTGTACCCATTCACCTCTATCTTTCCAGAGCTTAAGGTCAGATCTTTACCAAGTGGAAATCCTGATATGAGTTTTTCCAGTAAATGGAGATTTGGGTAGCTCTCGCAAAGCAATCCATAGATTTCTCCTCTTTCTATGTTTAAAGAAAGATTCTCGATTATTCCCGTTATCTCCCTCTGATGATTAGATCTGGCGTTTACCTGTTGCAGGTTCAGTATGGGCATTTTATTTTCATCAAGTGAGTTCTTCATTAAAGCCTCTCCAAAGAATATGGGATGCATATCCTTAATTCCTTGTCATACAGTATTTATCACTGGCAAAGATCATCGGACACACCCCGTCTGGTCGCTTAAAGATCCATTTAGCAATATAGCAATGAGAAATTAATACACTATTTAAATGATATGCAGAAATTTAGCACGTTCCATGGATACGGTCTGTTATTAGGTGTAATGCTGTTTTTAGACCTTATCCATTTTCGTATTAATTTGATTTTACGAAAGTGTCATTCTAAATCTTATTTGTCATCTAGTAACTTACACCATATCGCACACTTTCACTTTGTAGTATCATAAGACCATCTCCCTGGAAATACATATCCTTCATTCTCTCACAAGGTGGAAATATATGCGAATATGTTTTAAATATTCTGAGCAATCACCTTGCAGGTATAAGGAAATGGAAAAACTTCTCGTTGAATCACCCTACGTTTCCATTGAAAGGGAAAAGTGGAAGAGACTTAGGGAAAGAAAAAAGATTGATCTATCTGATAGCCAGCTGGAAGAGATCAGAGGTCTCAATGAGGTGGTTTCCCTCAAAGAAATCATAGAAATCTATGCCCCTCTCACAAGACTTCTTAAAATTTATTATGACAACTACAGAAGTCTCAACAGAAAGAGGATGGCATATCTTTCCACAGATAAGGTATCTATCCCATATGTTATCGGTATCGCTGGAAGCGTGGCAGTTGGAAAAAGTACCACGGCAAGGATTTTGAAGAAACTCATTTCTTCGTGGGACCCTTCACCAAATATCTACATTGTTACCACTGATGGATTTCTCTTTCCAAACAGTGTATTGCAACAGAAAGGCCTGCTTGACAAGAAGGGCTTTCCAGAAAGCTATGATCTGAAGGCCATGATAAGATTTCTTTACAGGCTAAAATCTGGTACTCGCGAGCTTACAGTGCCACAATACTCCCATTTAAAATATGACATATTGCAGGGTGAAGATCTGAAAATTTCCAACCCAGACATAATATTATTCGAAGGACTGAACGTATTACAAACCCATATGGGGCGAATCCTCGATGATTCACATGATCTGATGGTATCAGACTTTTTCGATTTCTCAATATATGTGGATGCCGATGAGAGAATAATAAAAACCTGGTTTATTGAAAGGTTTATGAAATTGATGGAGACTGCCTTTACAGACCCGGCGTCTTATTTTAAGCATTATGCATCCATTACAAAGGAGGAAGCCATAGAAATCTCCGGAAATATCTGGGATAGAATAAATGGATTGAATCTGAAGATGAATATTGAACGAACCAAATTCCATGCTGATCTTATTCTCCACAAAGTTCAGGATCACAGAATTGATCAAATTCTCCTCAGGAAGATCTGATCTATCTGAGGATCATCTTATAAGAACAAATATGGCCTTTCTGATGGTATTTTGAATAACCAGAGTAGGCAGGAAATAGGTCAAAGGAATAGCTTTATATAAAATGTTTTCAATAAACAATTTAAGCAAGAACAATATGATCCAGTATGTCAGATAAGGAGGTGGCACTTATTGGTGCCACAGGGGCGATAGGTAAGGAAGTTTTTAAGGAACTGATCAAAGAAGGTTATGATGTAACAGTTGTAGCAAGGGATACGGATAAAGCCGGAAAACTTTTTCCCGAGTCAAAGGCAGTGATAAAATACAACATTGCAGACCCTGAAAGTCTTTCAAAAGCAATTGAGGATGTGTACGGAGTCATAAATCTTGCAGGTGCTCCCATATTTGAAAAATGGAAAGGTGATTATGAACATGAAGTCGTGGAAAGCAGAGTACAGGGAACAGCATATATTGTTAATGCAATCTCTTTGTGCAAAAAGAAACCACAGGTATTGATCAATGGATCGGCTTCAGGCTTTTATGGCTACTCTGGAGCAGTCAACGTAGACGAAAACTCATCTTCCGGGACAGATTTCTGGGGTAAACTGGTAAAGGATTGGGAAGGTGAAGCGTTGAAGGCAAGGGACCATGGGCTCAGAGTTGTCCTTTTGAGAACAACCCTTGTATTGAAGGACGGAGAAGGGGCACTTGGTGTTCTTGTCCCCTATTTCAAAAGAGGTTTAGGCGGTTATGTGAGACCAGGGGATCAACAGTTCCCATGGATCAGCATAGTTGATGAAGTGGGTATTATAATGCAGTGTCTGAAAAATGACACGTTTTCTGGTCCTATAAATTGTGTTGCTGGAAATATAACTTCCAGAAAGTTCAGTGAAACTATTGGCATGGCCATTGGTCGCAGGGGAAGTCTTCCCATTCCTAAATTTATCATAAAATCTATGTTTGGAAAAGCCTCCGATCTGGTAACACAGAGCCAGATTGTAACATCAGCAAGGATGGAGGAGTTGAAATATGAAATTCAGGAAAAATCCATGAAAGATTCATTGAGCAATCTTTTTAAAGAGAATCATTCAGAACCATAACCCGATTTGCCATAGAGAATATCATACATCTGCGAGAATACCCCTTTCTTCTCCCTGAGTTCCTCAAAGGTACCATTTTCCACTATGCTGCCATCCTGAACCACAATTATCTTGTCAACAAGAGAGATCATGGAAAATCTGTGAGTTATGAGTATGAGTGTTCTGTCCTTTGCGAACTTCTCCAGAGTCTCGAAAATAAATTTCTCAGAATATGGATCTATATTGGAAGTAGGTTCATCCATAATGATTATTTCCGGGTTTCTTGTAAGCGCTCTCAGAATGGCAATCGCCTGTTTCTGTCCTTCTGATAGGTTCCTTCCCAGCTCCCCAACATTTGTGGCCATACCCTCAGGAAGTCTTGAAAATATGCGGTCCAGGCCAAATTCATGGGCTATTTTGCTTATTTCCTCTTCACTCTTTTCAGGGTCAGCAATTTTTACATTCTCAAGAATTGTTCCTCTGAAAAGGAATGGTTCCTGCAAAACGGGGGATATGAGATTCCTGTAGGATGTTGTTTTAATATCTGAGAGATTCCGTCCATCTATGAGTATCTCACCATTTTGAGGTGTATAAAACTTCATAATGATATTGGAAAGCGTTGTCTTTCCAGCTCCTGTATGGCCAACTATTCCTATATTTTCTCCCCTTTTTATTGTGAGGTTGATGTTTTTCAGAGCATCCGAATCTTCATAGGCGAAATTGACATCTTTCAGGACAATGGAATCCTTAAGTCCATTTATCTCCGTTTCCCCACTGACGATTTGCTCCTTTTGGCTGTCTATAATCCCATAAATCCTGCCAACGCCTACAATGGAGGATTGGTAGGAATTGTAAAGTTGAGATATCTGTATGACCGGGTCAAAAAATTCCTGAACGTAGAACACAAAAGCTACCAGAATACCTATGGATATCAGGTTAACCTGCAGTTCTATTGCTCCGGCAATGATTACAATCGCAATACCCACATACTCAATTATTCTTACAACGGCTCCGTAAATGCTGGATAATCTGGAAGCTTTTATGTTGGCATTCAGATTCTCTCTATTTAGTTTATCGAACTTCTGTTCAGTGTAGTTTTCCACATTGAATGCCTTGATGCTCCTTATGGACGATATATTCTCAGCAAGGTTTCCCGTAATGGCAGCTATGGCCCGTCTGGTTCTCAGATAGTTGTTCCTGACCTTGTGTTGAAGAGAAATGGTAAAAACTGAAAGGAATGGTAGCACGATCAGAGCATACAGGGTCAGGCTGAAGTTAAGATAAAACATGATCGCTATGGAAAGTATCACTGTTGTCATACCGGATATCACGGAAGGTATCTGGAACGTGAGAAATTCACCTATGGTTTCTCCATCGTTTGTCATTCTGCTTATGAGGAAGCCAGCTTTGACCTTGCTGAAAAATGAAATAGGAACTCTCTGGATACTGCTGAATGCTCTATCTCTTAAATTTTTCACAGTGCCCTGAGCCAGTATGGTTGAACTAATCACCCTAAATCTGTTTGATACCAGTTGAATGGCAGCCAGCGACAGAAACACCAAGCTGAAAATTAGTAAGATCGG
>JAJZAR010000085.1 GCA_021799315.1 Thermoplasmata archaeon
GAAATTCTGGAGCCAACTCTCGTTTTTAGCACCTTCAAATTCTGACTCCAAGAGGTAGTAGCGCCAGAATCTTATGCTTGACAATCTGTTTGAAGATCTATTAAATATGGGATTACGGAACTTATTGTCAATGGCTGACTTCGTATCGCCTTCATACAAGTGAATACCGTCCGAGCTATACTCCTTCCTTGGTCCCAACTCAATAAACCATTGGTCCCAATACATCTTGACTGAGGCTTCAACGGCATGATGAAATACAAAATTCAAGGTCTTTTCTTGGTCTTCTTCACCTTTGTAGTAAGGTATTGTGACTTCTTTTTCCTTACCATGCTGATTTATGCATACACGTTTCTCCAGTTTTCCTGATTCATCTTTCGATGGTTCAAAGAAGAATATATTAGAGTTTGGAGCCCTTCTAATGCCCTTTAAGAAGAACAGCCTCTTGAAGTGTTGGTTTATGAGCCACACTATGAATTGCCTATTTTCGGTCTCGTCAAGTTCAATTTCAATAGGTTCTCCTTTTGCTGAGTCTGCGAATGGATTATCAGCTTTTAAATTATGGAAAGTATAGATAAGGTCATCTTTTCCCACCAGGAACGGAGGAATTTGCTTTCCCAATTCATCGTAATGTCTGTAAATGCTCCTGTTATCGGTGTATCTTAGCCTTACCCCGTAATAAACAGTAGGAGGAGTTAATTCAACCAAATTGGATATCAGAGTAGTTTTCTTTTGTATCGGTTGTCCCCTCCTTGAAACTTCAGTGATGAGGTTTTTGGCATATCCCTCTAGGGAAAGTTTGCTGTACTTCCTTTTGCTTGCTGCAGCGGCTTTTAGCACTTCATAGCTTGCCTCCCAGATCTCGATTTTTCGAAAGAAGTTGAAAACATCCTTGAAATCTGCTGCTTCTAAAATTGCCTGACCGTTTTCATCAAGCTTGTCCTGGACTTTTCCTATGAGACTCTGAACAGATTTTTTGCTGCAATCTGAGCCGTAGTACTTCTTAAAATCTACTTTCTTGGTGATACCTTTTGCAAAAATGAAGAATTTGAACCTGTCCTGTGGATCTGATTTTAGCCATTCAACGAGATATTTCACAACTTCTATGGCAAGTTTTTCATCGGCAGAACTGATTGTAGTTGCCTTTGATTCTACTAGTGTTCTTTCACCTACTGCGAGGGAAGGATTTATAAAGACCATATCTGCTAGGTCTCCCTCGATGAAAGAGTCTGAGATTTGAGAGTACCCCTCTGTGTCAAGGTATTCCCTTATTGCCTCTTTATAGCTCTCAGATGACCAGTTTAGAGATTCCCTGGTCTTCCCAATGGAATGAATGGTCATTCGGAATAATATACAATTAAATGCATATAGTCCTTTCCTTCCAGAATCTTGAAACCACCCAGCAACTGAATAGATGCTACACTTTTCCCCCCATATTATCTCGCACCGAGCGCAGCGAGATTGTGCGGTCAAAGATTCCCCTACCCTGTTCCCCTCAAATTGCCCTCCGCAGGAGAGAGTAATGTGCCCGAAGCGAGCCGGAAGTCTTGCGTAGCAAGACCGAGTGGTGTAAGCGTTAGCGGTGGGTGGTGTGGAACACCAAGCGAAGCGAAGGTGTGTAACACCACACATACACCACGAGCGGCGAGCACAGGACACCACCCTGAATGAGCAAGGCGAATGAGGGGCTCTTCGCAGAAGAGTGCGAGATGGAAATCAAAAGAGGGGTTAGGGGTGAATTTTGATTGTAGGCGAAGCATGGGGTCATGTGCTCGGCGTGCAGGTGAGCGAAGGGCACATAGTAATTGGCGAAGGCTCAAAGAGGGGCTAGGGGTGAATTTGAGCCGAAGCCTTACCGATAGATACTAAGAGCTGAATGCGTATTACTATTTCTAGTGGCAAAACAGAAAGACAGCTTGAACAGCCTACTAAAATCTTACCTAGATGGCCTTCTGGATACCATTGAAACTCTTCAAAGCCATAGCATAATGGAGCAATTGAGAAAGAGTGGAAATGATTTAAGAAAAGGTAGGGTCAGAAGTGCAAGGGAGTTTTTACAGGAACAAATTTAAGTCGGTGTTGGTTCTACTATTTCGTAATGAAGTGCCCCGTCTGTAACAAGGAAAATAAGAATCCACCTCTCAAACAATGGGCATTTAATGTGTATGAAGTTTCGAGATATACATGCTCAGAGTGTGGTAACAATTTCAATACCTATGTTGGTGAAAATAATTCCTACACGATCCCGAAAAGCCAATAAAAATTGTTTATTTTGGGATTAATGTTATTGACGTTGTTATGAGATGAAGTCCATAGTCACCAGTCTCAACTTGGATGAGTCAAAAGGCTCTATTTCGGTCTTCTTAAACATTCCTTTCTTACCTATAAAATTGCCTAGCTCTTCAATCATATTCTTCCAGTCATTGTTTTTTCTGTAAGACTTCCATATTTGCCTCAAGACCTGTAGCCTTTTCTTAGTGGGAGGAAGCGAGAGGAGTTTTGATTTGATCTGCTCCCACACGTGTTCAACCGAGGTGTCATTAGGATACTCATATATGTAATCATTCAACTGTAACTCAATTTCATCTATCATTTTCTTTATAAATTTAGTACTATTGGAGCGGTTGAGCTCTTTCAATTGTGAATCCTGTGTGTTGCTAAGCTCTATCTCTTTGTAAGTTCGCTCAATTTCCTCCAAGACCAATCTATTTGTGTCGTATACCTTCTCAAAGAAGGTGGGAATAACTCGTCTTTCTTCTTTTATGCACCTTATGTAGTCTAAGATGTCTGTTTTACTTGTAAGGAAGGTGCCAGTCTTTATATCATACAAATACCAGAAATGAAAGTCCTTACCATACTCATAGTAGAAGAATATGCCTGAGACCTTAGCCTTTTTCAAGCCACTAAATACGCCGGCTGGAATTTTCTCTAGTTCCTCCACTCCTTTGTCTTTAAGGAAATCCTTCAAGGGCTGATAGAATAACTCTCCACCGCCGAATAAGTCGGCTTCTAATTCCTTGAAAAGTCTCGCATCCTTTCCTTTAATGCGTCTGATTATTCCGAAGACTTTAGGGTGTATCTCTTCCCCAAGAACAGTCTGATCCAGACCTACCGAATCATCAATATCGATAATCTTAGTTTGCAGTGCCTGAACCAGCTTCAGGAGTTCCTCAAGCTCGTCTTCTGGGAAGAAATTATAGACATATATCTCCTTATATGGAGAACCAATCCTGTCAATCCTACCTGCCCTTTGTATCATTCGCGTAGGATTCCAGTGGAGGTCATAGTTAATTAAATATTTAGCCGTTTGAAGGTTCTGACCTTCAGATAGCACATCTGTGCTGAGAATGATGTCTGTTTTCTTTTCAAAGAATTTCTTAATTATCTCTTCACGCTGACCAGGTGTTTTACTTGTAGTTCCAGAACTAGATATGGCCTCTATTTTAAGTTTCGAGAACTGTTTATCGTTGACAATCTCCTCGTAAATGTAGTTGAGAGTGTCTGCGTAATATGTGAAAAGAACAATCTGCCCGTCCTTGGACAGTTCGAGAAGCTTTTCCTTAAGTACGTTCAGTTTTGAGTCATCCGCGGGCCTGATTCTTCTAACCTTCGCCAATATGTTGTTGAGCAATTCAATGTCTTTGTCTATGTCCTGGAAGAGGTCCTCCGCACGATACTCAGAGAGTTTGAAGTCGTCGAGAATCTCTTTAATATCTCCATCTTCCAGCTCGTCGTAGGACTTGAGCATATACTTTATGTAACTCTCCTTGGTTAGCAGTTTTCCCTCTTTGAGGTATTGTTTCAACTTTTCAAGAAATTGAATGTGGTTAGAGATACTTTTTCTGAATGAATCTACGCTGCTTTCCAGCCTTTTCAGCAATATCGTCCTAAAGATACCGCCTATAGCAATCATTCTCCCTAGAGCCAGTCTCTCTTCCTCTGTCTTAACGCCCTCTTTCCTGTATTCTAGAATACGGTAATACGCCATGGTAAGCTTCTCGGTAAGGGTATCTGATATTTCCTTGTACATACCCTTGTATGCGGTGTCCAGTTTGTAATTGACATTTTCAAGTACTCGTTTGGGGAATGTAATCTTGCGCTCCTCTGTCTCACCGTTAGGCTTCTCAACTACTATATATGCATCAGGGTAGTTTTCAATGATATAGTCCCTGGTTCTTCGGATAGATATCTCGTTTAATAGGTCGTTTAACAGCGAGGGGTTGTCTTTGGCCTCCCTGAAGAATTTGAACAAATCCGGTATATTCTCCTTTATGAACGCTGATCTATCCATCAATACGAGAAGCATAATTTGCCAGTAAAGATCCCAAGGAGTGTTATTGATTGGGGTTGCTGTGAGAAACAAAATGTATGGTTTATTACCCGAACTTGAAATATTGTCATTCACCAGGGAGAAAAAGTTCTCCCATCTATTTGACAAAGGGTTCCTGAAGTTATGGCTTTCGTCAACAACGATCAACTCTACGTTATCCAAGCGTCCACCGAGAGTTCTTTTTGCCTTCTCTAGGTAGTTTTCCGATGCAAGGTCTTCTTGTGAGAGTATGTTCTCTTTAGTATCTATTTTCTTGAGCTCACTTCTCCACATCTCTCGAAGCTGGGCCGGGCATACAACCAGTATGTTTTTCCGCTCATAGTAGCCAATTTGCTCAAGAACCTTCTTTGCAATCCATGTTTTCCCTAATCCTACCGAGTCAGCTACTATACATCCACCATATTTCTTCATCCTGGTCCATATTCTAGCAATTGCGTCTTCCTGGAATTGTGCTAGATTGACTTTGGTCTCAGGCATCCCGTTGGGCTTTTCTTCCTTTTTGCCTTCCTTTATGTCTTCCTTCTGCATCTCATAAAGTGTTTTTATGTATATTTCATAGGGAGAGTACTCCTTGCTTCCAAATCTTGAATTTTCGAGGAGTTCTATCAAATCCTCCTTGAAATCTATTGATTCAGCCCAAAACTTGTCAAACCACTCTTTTCTGGTGTAGATGGCCTGGGATTCCTGCCTCCAGGTGTTCAGCTCACCATATCTAGTAAGTCCAGCACCGGTGAAATTGGAAGAGCCTATGACTATCCGATCATCAAAGATGTAGGCTTTTCCATGAAGAAACTTCTCAAAAAGTCTCACTTGTACGTTGTCTCTTTTCAGGAACTCGATAAAAAGCCTTACAGTTGTATCGGAGTCCTTTGAGAGGTCGAAGCCTTCAACTTCTTTCTTTATCTCTTCAAGTAAGACGTCTCCAAGTGTAATATTATTCTGGATCTCTGGGGCCTTGCCCAATAAAAGTCTAAAGTTTACAGATTGGTCAAGGTTATCCTTGATCATGGAAAAACCACTTATGTTGAAGAACGCGGTTGCAATGTCAAAGTTACCTTTCCCGTTTTCTTTTAGTGCGTCATTTAAGAAGCTGACTAGTTTGTTGCCATCACTATTATCTATTATCTCTTTGTGCAGAGCCATATCATCACCTTAGAATTTCCACCCTTCTATCCTGAACATCTCAATTATGCCGATGGATTCAATACTGTACTTCTGGCATACATATGGTATCCTTATTTTGTCTCCGCGAAGTCTCTCCTCTGTTACAACCACTCTCTTTATTCGGATTAGGGTCTGTTGAGAACCCGTGGCCATTTCTACCGCAAGAGCTACTACCCAGGCATCAGCATCATACTTTCTGTCTTCTTTAACTAACGCCGGATAATTTTTTAAAATGTCCTTCAATATTTCTATCTGCTTCTTTGTTGGAGGTCGGAATATACTGTTATTCCTCTTTGCCCAGGATGCAAGCTCATCATCCCTCTCCTTAACCTCTGAGAGCACCTCATATGGGGCTACCAGGTGACCTTTCTTGGAAAGTGATTCCAAATTATTCCATACACTTGGAAACACATCGATCGGATTGTGT
>JAJZAR010000086.1 GCA_021799315.1 Thermoplasmata archaeon
ATTTATATAAGATTAAAACATTTATTCAGAGAATATATGTTTCATAAGGGAGGAATAAAACCATGAGGCAAATAACAAGAAACATCATAATCCTGGTGGTAGCAGCAATCATCATATTCGCAGTTTTCTTCATGCCTGTGAAACGAGACCCCTATGTGAACAAATTTTATTCCTTCGATATCTCTTCTCCATCAATTGTGGCTCCAGGTCAACATATGGATTTCTCCATAAAGATATCAGCCACAAACACGGCAAGATATTCCATAGATAATTGCGGACCATGTGGACTGTCAAGAGGAGTATGCTTATACTACCTCGGGAATGAGACAATACCGCACTCAAAGAATTTCGTTTATGATAGCATTGGTCTCTTTCGGTCAGATTCATATTCTAGAAATTTAAACATATCGTCATGTTACTCAAATGGTATCATCGGTGTAAGGGCAAGAAGCATATTTGGGTTTGCACCATTAAATTGTGTTGAAGGCGTTGGGTCCATGAACTTTAGGGCGGAATGGAATGGAACAGCAGAGGTATGTCTGCCGAATTTTGGAAAAACCTATACCAATGCAACTCCAGGATATTATTCAGTCATACCGGACATCATAATCAGGGCCAATGACGCAGCTCCAAAAACCAGTTATGTAAATCCACAGATCATCACAGTATGTGGCCCGGAAATGGAGTTCCAAAACATAAGCGGCAACATATACATGAAGGAGCATTTCGTAGGAAAATACAACAACCAGCCTGCATCAGTTCATGTTTTGTGTTATTATTACAACTCCAGCGGATCCAAAAACCCCACCTTTGGGTTTTTAAATTTCACCCTTGCCAACAACAATTCCTTCGAGTTTCCAAGATTAAACCAAACCATGTACAAAGAATTCAGTTTTGCCACCATCTCTGAAAGCTGGAACAACATAAACTATCATTGGGATGAGTATAGATATGCAATTTAATGATATGTTGGGAGCGCAATACGCAAAGAAATGTTCATTGTTTTTACTCTACATACCACTTATCCTGTCTCTGTTCTCACATCCATGTGAGATCATACCTATCCATGTTACGATAAAGATCAAAGGGAGGTATTTCTAAATGCTAATGAAAAGCAAAATAATTGTTATTGTTGTTGCTGCCATAATGATTTTTGCAGGCTTCTATGCGTACACACAGGTAGAAAGAAACAAAAGTGCTCCTGCAAAACCCTTTAACGTTTATCCGCCTGATTACCAAGTCGTGGTAAATGGCACATACAACATCCCAAACAATAATACTACCTACAATAACGATACTTATACGGAGTGCATCACTCACTTTTATGTAGAAAACAACGTTAATTTTTCCAACATAGGCGGAGCAAGTATCTCTGGAACCACAAATATAACAAATAAATGTCAAAACTGTGTCTTCCTATGCTTCATAAATCAAAACAAATCAGCAATGAACTATACATACAACAAGATTCTTTTATGTTTTTCTAAGGGTAGTGACAAGGGCACAGAGATTGTATACGGTGGGCACAATGATTATAAAAAATCACCAAGGGGGTGTTGGGGCATACTTGCGAACTCTAATTTCCAGACTAAAATATCAATCGCAGTCTGCAATTATGCGGGAAACAACACGGCGTGTCATCATTATCCAATTATCTATGACAACTAACGGAATATAGTAAGATGCTGTCGATCATCGCCTATTTCTATATAACGTGACAGATCTGATTCTTCTATGATGTATATGAACGAGGAAAATCTTTCTAAATTGTATCTATTCTTAAGAAATATGTTACAATAAAAGTGAATGGAAACCTTTCTAAAAGAATGAAATTAGACTATTTCCATTTTAAACTCTGGAAGTAAGCCCATGCTGATCGCTCTTTTGTAATACATGTCAAGAGCTTTTCTGCCTTTGTCTCCAAAATCTATTGAGAGGTCATTCACATACATTTTGATGAACTTTGTCTCAAGTTCCAGGTCTTTGTACCTGGCATACTTCATGGCATATGTTGCGGCTTCCTCAACATGCTCCAAGGCATATTTTATGGAGTTTTCAAAATCGGTTATGTAGTTCTTTATAACCTCTTTCCCAAGAGATTTTCTTATGGCATTGAACCCAAGGGGAATGGGGAGATCACCTGCATAGGCTTTCCATCTATCATAAATGGCTGCAACTTTAATCAGACCCTTGTCTTGAAAAGTCAATTGCTCATCATGAATAATTATCCCAGCCTCTATGTCCCCTTTTACAACAGCATCTGGAATAAGATCAAATCTCATGGGTTCCAGATTTGCATCCTTTTCCACAAACATTCTGAATAAAAGATGTGCGGATGTTCCATGTCCTGGCGATCCCACTACCGCTTTCTTAAAATCCACTTCACTCTTTGCCACTACAAGGGGACCATAGGTCAGTCCGAAGCTTGCTCCAGATCTTGTAAGAGCATAGGTCTCATGAACGCCAGCATATGCATTTGCCGATATGGCGGTAACATCATAGAGTGCAGTTTCAGCCTCATCATTCAGTGTTTCAATATCCTTTATTATCTGTTCATATTCCATACTAGTCTTTATTTTCCCTGTTATCATGGCATAAAACATGAATGCATCATCAGGGTCAGGCGTGTGTGCAACAGTTAGTTTCATAGACCTTTATCACATCATTGCATAAAAGAAATATGCAGATTTTTTCTCAGCTTTATCTTGGATTCCAAGGCGAAGCGTTTCTCATTTAATTGTACGTTCATTATCTGTAATTTTTATTTTTAGCGGGGGATCAGGAAAACTATTACCAGGAACGTTTAAAAAGAATAATTTTCTTTAAATATTCATTTAAAATCCCATATTTCTCTGATTTTATGTCAAAAATTGTTATTGCACTTGGGGGAAATGCACTGCTTGAAAGTGGGGATGAAAGAACATATGAAAGCCAGGTACGAAGAGCTGTTTCAGCTTTCCGCAATCTTATGAGTGTAATTTCTCGGGAGGATGTGATAATTACCCATGGCAATGGCCCACAGGTGGGCGATCTTATTTTAAGAAACCAGGAATCAAAAGACCTCCCTCCTTCCATGCCCATGCACGCATTGGGGGCCATGAGCCAGGGTCTTATAGGTGAGATCATACAGGAAGCGTATGATCGTGTACGACTTGAGACAGGTATCGGCAAAGAGTCGCTTGTAATAATCACGCGAACGCTGGTAAATGGAGATGATGAAGCTTTCAATGTGCCTACAAAGCCAGTTGGGAGAGTTTATGAAGAAGAGGAAATGGAATCATTGAAAAGAAAGCACCCATGGAAATTTGTTAAAACAGAAAAGGGGTGGAGAAGGGTTGTCCCCTCTCCGAAGCCTCTGGATATACTGGAAAAAGGTGCGATACAGAGTGCGCTTACTGCAGGATATCTTCCCATATGTGTGGGCGGAGGCGGTGTTCCTGTGATACGAAAAGATGATGGTTTTGAAGGCAGGGATGCGGTTATAGATAAGGATTCTGCGTCATACGTGCTGGCACATATGATGGAAGCAGAGGAGTTGATCATACTCACAGACGTGGAGTGTGCATATATTAATTTTGGAACGGAGAAACAGGAAGCCCTTGGGAAAATAGGTTCGGAGAAACTTGAAAAACTTTACGAAGACGGGCAGTTCTCAAAGGGCAGCATGGGTCCGAAGATCATGGCTGCCATTAATTTCGTGAAGCATGGTGGAAAGGTTGCCAGAATAGGCAAACTTCAAAATGTTGAAACAATTCTTTCTGGAAAGTCCGGCACAATTGTTGTGCCTTGAATATTCCTACTGGAATGTGTATTTTCCATTTTTTTCAGTTGCTTTGTGCAGAGCACACATCTGCTTCAGAACTTTCTCCAGCTGTTCAGAATCAATGTTCATGTCATACAATTCATTCAACTTTTTCTTAACATCCTCAAGTTGAAGGTTTTTCTCTTTTATCTTTGATGAGAGGTTGGAAACATCTTCATACACATTCCATGGAAATATAAACCATGTCCACTGGCTGTCGTCAACAAAATCGGAGTAATAATCCGGTTCGAAGGTTGAATGCCCTATATGGAGTAAGGTAGCGGTCTTTAACTCAGCGGGTTTCTGTTCCATTGCATAGTCGTGGGCAAGCTTCATGCTCTGTCCTGTATCTGTGATATCATCAACAATAAGCACCTTCTTTCCCTCAATGGACACATTGAGTCCATATTTCAGGCTCGCCTTTCCATCGCTGGTCGCAGTGAGTCCCCAGTGCTCTGTCTTGATGGCATAAAGTTCCTTGAGAACAAGCATGTCTGCTATAATCCTTGCGGGAACGAGACCGCCTCTGGACATGCCTATTATGGTATCCGGGTTGAAATCATTCAACATTTTTTTATTGATATTCTCGCACCAGGTTTCAATTTCTTTCCACGTGACTATTCTAGCCTTGAATTCCATATCTCAGGGCATATATATCTCTCATAAAACCATTTGTTTCCTTTGGCTCCCTTAACATTTATATCGAGAATAAAGATTTAAGGGAATTTGTCATCATGAACTCATGGAAGGATTGAGAGACGAGGAAAAAGATGTACTCCAGTATATTGAAAGATTCGCAAGGGAAGAGGTGAAGCCCCTTGCAAGGGAAATTGATCTCAAAGAAGAGGTTCCCCAAAAACTCATAGACAGAATGAAAGAGCTTGGACTGTTTGCAAGTTATATCCCAAAGGAATACGGCGGGTATGGGATGAGTTTCAGCTTTCTCGTGAGGGCAATAGAAATAATATCCTCTGCATGCCCCAGCACTGCCCTTGTTTTGGATGGTGCCCTGACACTCTTTGGTGAACCCGTACTCATGTTTGGCAGTGAGGACTTGAAGAAGAAATACCTCAAAAGAGTTACAGAAGGGGAAATAGGCGGCCTTGCTCTTACAGAACCGTCCGCTGGAAGCGATGCTGCCTCCATCAAGACTACAGCTGTAAAGGATGGAGATAATTATGTGATTAACGGGACAAAGATATTCATCTCAAATGGGAGACTTGCAAAATTCTATGTGGTCGACGTAATGACCGACCCATCAAAGGGATATAAGGGCATCTCAACATTTGTGGTGGATGCAGACACTCCCGGATTTTCTATCAGCAGAGATATACATAAAATGGGCATCAGAGGGTCATCTACAGTCGAGCTGCTCTTTGAGAATGTGAAGGTTCCCGCTTCCAATATGGTTGGAAAATTGAATGAAGGTTTCAAGGTTGTAATGGAAACACTGGATGCCGGAAGAATTGGCATAGCTGCACAGGCTCTTGGCATCGCACAGGCTGCCTTTTCAGAAGCGGTTGAATATACAAACCAAAGAAAGCAGTTCGGCCAGTTGCTTTCCAGCATGGAGGGCGTACAGTTCATGATATCAGATATGGCAACGGATATCGAAGCTGCCAGATTGCTCACATACAACGCAGCCAAAAAATGGGATATGCACGAGCCATGCATAAAAGAATCGAGCATGGCAAAACTCTTTGCCTCAGATGTGGCGAACAGGGTGGCCACAGAATCTCTGCAGCTTTTCGGTGGTTATGGTTATACCGTGGATCTCGACGCGGAAAGGCACATGAGAGATGCCAAAATCACTCAGATATATGAGGGCACAAACCAGATTCAGCGTGTCATCATAGCAAGAGAAGTCATAAGAGAATTAAAGTCGTGACAATTTTCGTTGGCACATGTGGGTGGTCATATAAGGAGTGGGTAGGGCCTTTCTATCCGCAGGGCATAAGACCATCCATAGGATATTACTCAAATTTTTTTAACGCTGTGGAGATCGATTCCACATACTATGCCATACCCACCGCCAGTGCCTTTGAATCTATGTTGAAAAGAATGTCTGGAAGATTGCGTGTGAGCGTAAAAATACCATC
>JAJZAR010000004.1 GCA_021799315.1 Thermoplasmata archaeon
AAAATTGCTTAGAATTGCCCATGAACATGCTTTATTATAAGCATAGGTAATAGCCTGATCAATATTTTTTTGAGTTTGTATATTTTCCTCTCTCAGAGATTTAGCTTCAAGGACAAACTTGAGAACGCCATTAATCCTGAAAGTGTAATCACTTCTTTTACGGGCTATATTTTCCTCTTTGATTACTGAGTCATTTCTATTTAACTTATTTTCCATATTCCAACCAAGAGCTTTGAACAATGGAGTGATAAAGTCGTCTTTGGTTCCATTTTCACTCATGCTCTTTAGTTTACCGGATTTCTTGTCATTATTGTATTTATCGATAAGCTCTTTTATTCTTTCAACATCTATGCCATATTCTCGTTGATCCATATCTTTTTCCTCACTTCAGAATGACTCAAAGTAATCATCATCAATCTCCTTTGCTTCATAATTTCTCACGGTTCTTACTCCAACCCCATGTTCAATCATCAGCTTTGCCAATTCATTACCATCTATAAGGACAATCTTGTGAGTGTTATCCTTTATGGCGGTTTCTTTTGCTTCCTTTGTAAATGAAGTAGTTGTTATAAAAATTCCTTTTAATGCGTTCTTAATCGTTAATGCGCCAATGAAATCCCTGATTTGACCCGGAACAATTGAACCTTTGGAACCCCATCTTTTGGCTTGAAGATATATTTTGTCGAAACCAAGTTTATCTTGTGATATTTCCCCATCTATTCCTTGGTCACCTGATTTCCCTAACACTCTTGCCATTTCTTCATGATTCTTGCCATATCCAAGAGATAGGACTACGTCAATAATGAGTCTCTCAAAATCTGCTGGTTTTATATTGAAAAGTGTGCTGAGCAAGTTTTGTATGAGTAAATCTTCTCTTTTTTCAAAAAGAATCTCTAACTCCTCATCTGGTGTCATACTTTCTGAATTATCACTGTTTGTTTTCTTTGGATGCCGCAATGCCTTGAATTCAACGAAAGATGGAAACTTTTGAAGATAGGAGTAAGATATTTTCGATGGCATTTTAGAAAGCTCATTTAAACCAAGCTCAGAAATTTTAAACTTTGACCTGCCAGTTCTTTCCAACAATCCAGCTTGAACAAGATATGTGATTGCCCATTCAACCCTATCATATATATACGTACGTTTGCCACTGGGTAAAAGTTGGTTTTTCTGGTCGTCACTCATTCTAAATTCCATTGCCATTGCATCGATGGTCTCTGAAAGTATGTGTTCTTGTTTGTCTTTGCAGTAAGTCATTATAGGGGATAAAAATTCATCAAATTTAGGAAAATTTATAATGTTCACGAGATTCTCACCTTGGTTTTATAATAAACCTTAAGAGGTTTTCACTCTTTAACCTTTGTTTGTTGATACGACCAGATCGGAAAGTTTATTTCTAGAGATTTCCTTTTCTCAGGGTCAATTGGTAATTATTTCTCGTGGTGTCTTGTTATCATTTGTGATTTATCGAGCCAAAAAACCTTGAATTCATGTGATTCTTTCAGTGTAGATAGATTGTCCCTCATTGTGGGAAAAGGTTGACTAGATAGATATTATCACCCTCTCGTTAGATTTTATATTTCTCTTATCATTCTTTATGCGTCTCATTAGGTTTTCTATAATCCAATATAGGATGCTAGCCTCTTGTTTTTGTATAAATACACAAATCTTTCGATTATTGACTCTCTCCTCAAGTGCCTCGGACTCTGATTTTCTATAACTTCCCGTTCCCAAGACTGAGTTGAACGATGATATATTAGCATAATCATTTAGAGTTGTACAATGGGTAATTTCATGTGTTATATTCATGGTTGCAATAAAACTCCCTGATGTATTAGAGATTAACTTTATTCTATCTTTTGTTTCTTTCATGCATCCATACAGACTCCTTTCAATTCACAGTCCAAAATATATCTAACACTATAGACTGATTTTGTCTCACTACTTAAGAGAGGCAAACTTATATATGAATAGTGGATTTAAAGTGGGAAGGTAAATAAAATGGGAGAATCAGGACACAAAGATGGCGACGATGAGAAGACCAAGGAAGAATACGACAGGGATAATCACGCTGACCAGTTGAACCCCAATAACGAAGAGTACAAAGGAGAAGACGAAAAGTAAGGTTTCCATTTCCTTTTAAATATTGTTAAATTCTGGCGATATTTTTTTAAAAATATTGGCCTTCAACACAAATACACTGTAAACATTAGTTTTCATTAGTTTTATTATGCGAGATGATGTATCTAAATAATAATTTAGTTTGGTTTTCTGTCATTCGTAGTCATGACTGCCTCAAATTTATTGCGGTCAAAACTTAAATTGGAACTATCTTCTTCGTGAGTGGTAAATATACTACGAACGAGCGATATAAATTTCCCTTTTACAAAGGTACCCGGTTTCTTAAATTTTAATTGCGCCCACATGAAACTCATCTTTCATTTGCTTTTTAGTTTTTTCATCAAACTACTGACTTAGTAGTTAGATAATACCAGAGACCAGTTTTTATTAGGCATCGGAGTCTATCATCCTATAAGATCTCAATATTAGAAACCTCTTCTAAATAGGATTTTTCTGTGGATTTTGAGAGTGTGATAAAAAATCAGAACACACAAAGTGTTCAGGTTCTGTTATAGTTTGATTCAAAAACAAAGAAATTAATACTCATTCTTCATGAATAGATCATGTATCAGAACAGATATGAATTGACTCTGGACAAGTTATTGGTCTCTTCTGTAAGAAACAACCCTAAACAGATTATTTCTTATAAGGGTGAGAAACAGATCACTTACGTAGAATTCAAAGAAAGAGTGGAAGCCATGGCCAAAGGCCTGATATCCATGGGTCTGAAGAAAGGTGAACGTGTGGCAGTTCTTGATGTGGACTCTCTCAATTATCTTATTGCATACTTTGCTGTGCCCATTTCCGGTGGTGTTCTCCACACAGTCAATATACGTTATTCACCGGAATTGCTGTACTATACAATGCAACATGCTGATGATAGATTTGTTATCATTAGAGATGAATTTGTTCCTATAGTTGAAAAGAGCTTACCTCTATTTGATTTTGTCAGTAAATGGATCGTATGCAGCGATTCAGAACAAGCCAGCACTATAATACCCGGTTCTATAGCTCTGGACAGTATAATCAACAACCACAGCGATATTATTCTTCCTGAACTGAATGAGGACGATATCGCAACAACTTTTTACACATCAGGAACCACTGGCATGCCGAAGGGTGTTCTTTTTTCCCACAGGCAGATTGTTCTTCATTCCATTGCCTCTCTATCCGCACTTGCTTTTGAGCCTGTAAAATGGCAGCCATCTGACGTTATTATGCCTCTGGTGCCAATGTTTCATGTGCATGCATGGTGTTCACCCTTTCTGGCTCTGATGGCCGGAACCAAATATGTTTTGCCTGGAAGATATGATTTCGCCAGAATCCCGGAGATAATGGAAAAGGAAAATGTATCAATGAGTCTCATGGTACCTTCCATTCTTTACATGCTTCTGGCAAATTCTGAATCCATAAAAATTCTGGAAAAATTGAAACTCCGAGTTGTGGTGGGTGGAGGTGCATTATCCACAGGACTTGCAACCAGAGCGGAAAAAGCAGGTATTCAGGTCGTTGCAGGATATGGTATGTCAGAAACTGCACCTATTTTGACCCTCGGTACATACAACAAAGATACAATGGGTATGAAAAGTGAGGAACAATTTGAACACAGGCTCATGACCGGTATTCCCATTGCACTGGTTGATCTGAAGGTTGTTGATTCCAATTTCAAAGAGGTGCCATGGGATTCCAAAACAATTGGAGAGATCGTTGTGAGAACTCCGTGGTTGACAAAAGAATATGTCAACGACCCTGAAGCCACAAAGAAGCTATGGAAGAATGACTGGCTCAATACTGGAGATCTTGCTGTGGTGGATTCCTCAGGATATCTTTCCATAGTGGACAGAGAAAAGGACGCAGTGAAATCTGGTGGTGAATTCATACCCACAATTGTGATAGAGGATGCCCTGAGTAGCTTCCCTGGAGTGGGAGAAGTGGCTGTAGTAGGTAAGAAGGATGATAAATGGGGAGAAAGGCCAGTTGCATTCCTATCGGGATTGAGTGAAGTGGACCCTGAGAAAATGAGAAACCACCTCACAAAGTTTGTTGAGAGCGGGCGAATAGCTAAATTCTGGATCCCAGATGATTACATCGTTGTCAAAGAATTCCTGAAGACGAGCACTGGGAAAATTGACAAAAAGCCACTTCGGAAACAATTACTGTCTCAATAAGAGACACAGTACCCATTCAAATAATCTGTTTAGTCATATTATAGATCAGGGCAACAACATTCATTGCTGTGACTGACTGAACAAAATTAGAGGATCCCCAATACCATTCTCGAGAATGTCTGCCCAATGGGCTTTACATCACAATTTCGCAATTCACTGTAAATGATTTCGTCAGGAGATCTCAATGAATAGGACTCACTGGCTCCCTGTAGTGTATAGAGAATGGTTATATGCCAGTTTTCTATGTTAAAACATGAGCATGGAGGAATCAATAGAGAGAATAAACTACAAAGATGAACCAACTGACATGAAATTTTCTGTCCACAACATGGACAAAAGCGCAGATCCAATGAAGGACTTTTACAGGTTTGCAAATGGCGCATGGCTCGATGCAAACCCAATTCCTCCGGATAAATCCCAGTGGGGAGGATTCACAATGCTGAGAGATGCAAATCTTTTCAAACTAGGTAGGATTGTTGAAGATTGCGCATTTTCTAAAAGGGAGAAGAGACCTATAGAAAAAATGGTAGGAGATTTCTATATTTCAGTTATGGACCAGAAGACTATTGAGGAACGAAAATTCAAGCCCATAGAACCTGTGATGAAAGAAATTGAATCTATGAGAGAAAAATCAGATTTAGTAAAATTGGTATCTAAACTCCACTCTCAAGGCGCATTCGCATTTTTCAATGCTGGCTCCATGCCAGATGAGAAGAACAGTGCGATCTACTCTTTCTATATTTATCAGGGCGGGCTTTCTTTACCAAACAGGGACTATTACCTTGAGGATAATTTTTCTCAATTGAGGGACGATTATTTGAAACACATCGAAAAGATGTTTTCAATGTACGGTGTTGAAGAGGAAAAAGCAAAACAATATGCAAAGATTGTTTTGAAAATAGAAACTGAAATAGCAAAGGAAAGTCGCCCGCAGGCAGATCTGAGAGATACAGAGAAAAATTATAACAGAGTACCAAAAGAAGAACTCAAAAGCCGTTTTAAAAACCTCCTTGTGGAAAAATATCTGGAAAATGAACATGTTTCCAATTATGATTATGTAGTGGTGGGTCAACCAGAGGTTATCGATGCAGTTGACAGGATCATAGAGACCCATGACCTGGAAGATGTTAAAGTGTATCTCAGATGGAATGTGCTCCATAACGCCGCCCCTCTACTTCACAAGAAAGTTGAAGAAGAGGACTTCGACATGTTTCGAAGAAAGGTGATGGGGCAGGCCGAACCAGAAAAGCGATGGAAAAAGGCTATTTCACTTATAGATGATTCCATAGGGGAAGCTCTTGGGCAACTTTATGTTGAAAAGGAATTTGGGGAAGAATCAAGAAAGCGTATGGAAACAATGGTTAATGATATACGAGCAGTATTTAAGGAAAAGCTCAAAAATTTACCATGGATGACAGAAAAAACAAAGGAAAAAGCTCTTGAGAAGTTCTCTAAATTCAGGCCAAAAATAGGATTCCCGACCAAATGGATCGATTATTCGTCCATAAAACTGGACAAGGATGATCTGTTGGGCAATGTAATGAGATCAAGAGAGTTTGAGTTCCGAAGGCATACATCAAGAGTCAGTGAAAAAGTCGATAAGGAATTGTGGTACATGACCCCTCCAACAGTGAATGCATATTTCTCACCAACGGAGAATGAGATTGTTTTTCCAGCAGGCATACTCCAGCCGCCATTCTTTGACCCGGATATGGATGATGCTGTCAACTATGGAGGAATTGGAGGAGTGATATCTCACGAGATCACCCATGGATTCGACGATCAGGGCAGAACCTTTGATGCGGAGGGAAACATTAAGGACTGGTGGACAAAAGAAGATGCAGATAACTTCAAGAAAAGGGCAGATAAGGTTGTGGAACTTTACAACTCTCTTGAACCTATTCCCGGACTCCATGTTAACGGCAGATTGACTCTTGGTGAAAATATAGCCGACCTTGGAGGTGTGAGTATTGCCTTTGAGGCTCTGCAGAGACGTCTGGAGAAAGAACCATCACTCAGAAAGAATATTGATGGATTCACGCCTGAGCAGAGATTCTTCCTATCATGGTCACAGATATGGAGGGCAAACACTAGAGAACAGGAAATCAGAAGAAGAGTTTCCATAGACCCTCATGCACCGGCAAATTTCAGAGGATCTGTGCCACCTGGAAACCATGAGAAATTTGACGAGGCTTTCAGCCAGTTCTCAGAACTGAAGAATACCCAACGAGAAAAAATATTCATATGGTGAAGGTCTGAGGAAGCGATCCTGTAATAAGGTGCAGTTTGGAGAAATTCCAATCATCATAAAGAAGGAGAGAAGAACTTCGCTTCATCTATCGTTGGATTCAAAGGGAAATTTTATTCTCAGGGTTCCGTTGAAATCTTCTGATTTAGAAATAGGCAAATTTCTGCAAAGCCACAGGAGATGGATGAGCAATAGGTTGTCAGAACATAAGAATAGTGAAGAATTCAAATCCCCTGTATCTTTTGAATCAGGCCAAATGTTTCTGTTTCTTGGAAAAAAATAGCCGCTTACCATAGTTGATGAAGGCTCCAGGCTTGAATTCCAGAATGAATTCAGGCTGCCCATGAATCGTAATGATGCTGCCGCTGAGTGCTTCATACAATTTTATAAACTGCAATTAACAACAATTCTTAAGGCAAGACTTGATTATTTTTCGAATTTGACTGACTTAAAGTATTCCTCCTTCAGAATAGGCAATGGCCTGAACCGGATAGGATCATGCAACAATTTAAACAGACTCTCATTTTCATGGGCACTGTGCATGGCGCCAGTTGAATTCATTGATTATGTTGTAGTGCACGAACTTGTTCACACAAAAATAAAGTCACACGGGAAACAATTCTGGAATAGAGTAAGAGAAATCCTCCCAGAACACGGAAATGACAGGAAATGGATTAAGATGAATATGTCTAAAATCCATGATGCAGGCTTGCAGTTAAAATCAAGTAGTAGGAACTATGAACAAAATATGTAGCCTATGCAATTTTAAAAAAAGACTATGGAATTTATAGTCCTGCTTTCATAGGGATTTTTCCCTGAGTTTTCTGACCACAAGGCTTTGATACCCAATAAAACCAAAGGCAAGGAGGAAGAACACCCTCATAAGATAAGAGGCTACCTTGCTATGTCCAAAATCAACAAAAATAGCACCCATAACTCCTGACAAAATTATGGATACAAGAGTGGAGGATGCCAGAAATACGAGCTTTTTTCCAGTTTTGAAGTAAATGGAGAAGAAAAGCGCCGCAAACATAACCAGAACCATCAGTATGGCATCAGCTATGTGTGCCACCAGTATGATCTCATCTATAATGTTACCTTGCTTCCAGAATAAATTCAGGTACATGCCTAACAGAAATTCCATGGAAAGTAGCAATTCAATGATGCCACTCATTCCCATTAAAATAGAAAATTGCCTTTTATTTAACAATAAATACCACTCCAAAATGTGAAAGAGGTAACTCAGTAAATTTGAGGGCTTGCTGCAAAATTTTTACGATATATTTTTCAGCGTCAGTACGGTTAAATCTATCTTGTAATTCCAGATATTTATAATTCACACCAGGCTGTATAATTTCCCCATAAAACATATTGAGAACCAGTTGAAAACTATTATTTCTCCCCTGTATCTAAACACTACGTCTTTTAGTGAAAGGCAGACATGTTTATCATATTTCAACTTTCATATATTACCTTTTGTGTCAGGCGATTGGATAAAGAGATGAAAGTCAAAGAACCCTTGACCGAATGGCGATAATTATACTTTCATTCTTTAACCATTATAATTATTGACCATTTGTTTCATGACAGACATATACATAGTTTTTATAAATGAAAATAATGGTACTTTAAGATATCAGTGGCAGTAGATGATTACACTAATTTGTTAGAAAGGTCAAAGAGATTCCTCCTCAGTGCAGAGAGGGACCTTAATGACAAATATGTAGATATAGGGATTTTTAGCGTGAATCAATCTATTGATCTGTTCCTGAAAGCTTTGCTTCTTAAGAATGCTGGAGATTATTCGCATTCGCATGATTTGAAAATGCAGATGCGTGAGCTTGCCAGTGTTCTACCCTCAGAAGTGAGGAGTAAAGTGGATTCAATCCTTGCAAGGAATAGCCTGATACTCAGCGTGATTCAGGATTCATACATAACTGCGAGATACTTTTACACAAGTTTGTCAAACGAGGATCTTATAAGTATCGTTGAAACTGTCAAGACAATACAGTCAGAACTATTGGAATGTTGCTGACCCATTAAATTATGAACTATTTGTTAAGACGGGTTAACAATATTTGAAAAATCATTGAAAGATAAAATGATTGATCTTAAAGTTATATCTTATCTCAAAACACATGAAAAGACTGTTCAGTACTAGATTTCATATGCCTTCTGAAGTGGCATGGTAATTTCTTTAAGCTCATTATGTATAACATTTCATGGAAAGAGTCAAATTTGGCAGAACTGAATCTCTGGTTTCTCCAATGGGCGTGGGAACATATTATGATTTTACATGGATAGCACCTGCAAAAATATTGAGGATTAAGAAAGGAGCAGAACGAAAGGTTGATGCAATCAAAGCTGCTTTAGACTCTGGGATCAACTTCATAGATACTGCCGAGATTTACGAAACAGAACCGTTGGTGGCAAGAGCCGTAAAGGATATGGAAAGAGAAAAACTTTTCATTGCAACAAAGGTCTGGCCCATCCACTTTTCCTATGACGGTGTAATAAAATCCTGTAACAGAAGCCTGAAGAAGTTGAATATGAAATACATTGATCTTTATCAGTTGCATTTCGGTTCAAACCCGAAAAAAATCAAGGAAGCACTCCGTGCAATGGAATATCTTGTTGATCAGGGAAAAATACGTCATATTGGCATAAGCAATTTCGACATCAATCAGACAAAGGAAGCCGTGTCATCATTGAAAAAACATGAACTCGCTTCAACACAGATGAATTTCAATGTTTCACACAGAAATATAGAAAAGGACATTATTCCCTATTGCAAGGAGAATGGAATTGCAGTTCTCGCCTATTACCCTCTTGCTCATGGAGTACTGACAGAAGAACTTCCTGAAACAAAGAATGTCCTGAAAACAATAGAAAAGAACCACGGGAAGAAGACAGCACCACAGATCGCACTTAACTGGTTCATGAGTAAATATGATTTTGTATTCCCCATCCCCAGAGCCTCTAACCCTGATCATGTGAGAGAAAATGCAGGAAGCATGGGCTGGAAGATGAGTCAGGAAGAAATCGAGATGCTAGAGAATTCCGTTAAAACCCTTAAGGGACCCACCTGGAGTGGAGATAAAACATAAAGGTCACAATTTCTAAATAAAACCTCCATGTTTGACGTATCTTATCTCTTATGGACTCCGTTGAATGATTTACCAATTTGTTCCGATCTTCTTTTATTGTGTAAGTGATCTTGAATCCATGGAAAAGCATACAGATAACAGAGTAAAGCCAGAGATAGAACTTGAAGATCTTGAAAAACTGGATATACGTGTCGGTCTCATAGAAAAAGCAGAGGAGGTTGAAAATTCCAGAAAACTCATAAGGCTCACAGTAAACTTTGGGGATCACATGAGAAATATTTTATCAGCCATGAAGAACGATAGGGATGATATCAAAGAACTGGAAGGCATGGAATGCCTGTTCCTAGTGAACCTTAAGCCAAGAAAAATGGCCGGGGAAATTTCAGAAGGCATGATCATGGATATTGGTTCCAGTGATGACATAAGACCTGTACTGGCGGTGCCTGAGAAGAAGGTGCCTCCAGGAACAAGAATGGGATAATCAGGTGCAATTGATCTAGAATAATTCTTTGTGCCAATCACCAATTCCGTAAATAATATGTGTCATATATGAGTGTATATTCAACACTAAATTCTCTTCCATCAATTTCATTAAGCAAGGGATATTGAACAGATGATCTACAGTGTGAAAGTGCTTAGGAAACCACTCGTTTCTAAGAAGAGCACTCTACTGATATCTGAAGATTATGGGTACTTCAAAAATTTGTTCAACACCCAGTTAAATATTTCAAAGGATTTGATTTTGCATGACACATTTTGCGTGTCCGTTGAGGCAGATTAAAGAGTGAAAAAGAAGACGAAACGCTAAACTGTCTTGAGTAGATGTAGAGCAGCGGTTGTGAAAGTTCTAACCCTTTAGACTTACTCACGAACGGTTACTTTGGTGACGACCTAAATAGCAGAGAAACTAGCAATAGACTTAGTGAACTCGTAATGTCCGAAAAAAGGTAAATTATTTTTCATGGTGACCCTTCTCGTAAAACAATCCAAATCCATAGTTTATAATTATCTTCAAAGATAATTCCAACCTTAAGTCACTTGTCAGGTAATTTCCAGCCATTATATACCCTATATATCTTATGTCGATCATCTATTAGAGTGCTTACAGCATTCTCTTTTGCGATGAGCAAAGAAGATAAAGTAGATTTGATAAAATCAGTAGACAACGTTGGTGTGAGTCGATTCCACTATAGAACATGGATAATAGCGGGACTCGGATTTTTCACCGATGCGTATGACCTGTTCATAATTGGTGTTGTAACGAGTTTGTTGGTACTCTCCGGTTGGAATAGTCTTTCAACACTTCAAACATCACTCTTGGATTCGACTGCGCTTCTTTCAGCAGTCATAGGGGCACTTATATTTGGAAGGCTTCTCGATAAACTTGGAAGAAAGGCCATATATGGTGTTGAACTCATTTTGTTGATAGCAGGAGCACTTGGCAGCGCGTTTCTAACACCAATCAATGGAGTGTATATTCTTATAGTTTGGAGATTTCTCCTAGGTATAGGTATTGGAGGAGATTATGCTACCAGTTCAACAATAATGACAGAGTATTCCAACACAAAAAACAGGGGTAAGCTTGTGGGAATGGTCTTTTCAATGCAGTCCTTTGGACTTCTTGCAGGACCTCTTATAGCACTTGGTCTAATATATTCAGGAATGAATCTAGGGTTAGCATGGAAGTTGCTTCTAGCATTTGGCGCAATCCCAGCAGCACTGGTTATATATTCAAGAAGGAAGATGCCAGAGACTCCAAGGTACTCTCTTAATGTGAAGGGAGACAGCACAACAGCACAGAAAAATTGGAAATCTTACACGGGATTAAGCACTGACGCTTCGGCAGACAGCAAAGTAGTGAGAGAGCCATGGACCAGTATAATAACACAGAAGAAATTTCTATTGACATTGATAGGAACTGCAGGATCATGGTTCCTAATGGACTGGGCATTGTATGGGAATTCTATCATGTCAAGCCAAATGCTTTCAGATCTCGTGCCTAGTGCAGTAGTTGGGCTAAGCCATCTCATAAGGACTACAGAGTACTCTGCTCTGATATTCGGGTTTGCAGCTCTCCCTGGATACTGGATAGCCACATTCACAATGGATCGCATTGGAAGAAAGACCATTCAGACAGTTGGGTTCGTAGCAATGGCCATCAGCTTCGCGGTTCTTGGAATATTTCACCAGCTTCTGTCATCCACATACGTTACTCAATTCCTTGTGATCTATGGAATCAGCTACTTCTTTATCGAATTTGGGCCGAATGTAACAACTTTCGTATACCCACCAGAGGTATTTCCAACCAAGATCAGGGGAATCGGTGCAGGGGCATCTGCGGCAGGAGGGAAAACAGGAGCATTCATTGGAACATTTCTGAATGTTATAATACTGGCTTCATCGATCGGAGAATCTGGACTCTTCCTCATACTTGCAGGACTGTCAGCTTTGGGTGTTGTGTTTACTGTGCTACTTCTTCCAGAGCCAAAGAGAATCGATCTTGACAAAATATCTGGTGAAACAGAACTTCTTGCAAAGGAATCTTTTGCCGCCAAGATAGCCAATAAAAACACCGAGGAATAATCCAACCCAAATTTTTACGCCAAGATTTATTGCAACTTATTTTTCACATTTTTTTGTTTGAGTAGGGTCTGAGACGCTTCAATGATTCCCCTAAAAACGAAAAGAAGAATCTTTCAGATAATAAGGTTCTGTATAAGATTTCTTTTTTGGTTTTGCCATCTCTTATCCTGCAACTGATCCCAACATTATGGAAATTCTTAAAGAGAGATAACGAATTATACATGGGGTTTACAATTGAAAAAAAGTACCTATGCAATAATAACAATTGGAATAATTTCCATAGTAATACTTGGAATCAATATTCTCGCGTATCTTGGCAATGCAATGAATGAATATCTGTATGTTCTGGATATAACCTATGTCATTGGAAATAGCGCTCATCTTGTGGCACTCTCACTAAGTTCCACTGGTTTTTCTGTGAAGGACGAGGAATGAGAAGGGATAATGATCTCCTGTGCTGAGAATTGCACTATTTTTTATAAATATCAATAACTGCTTCAAGGTTCCTGAGAGCAAGGCTAGGAGAGTATGGCACATCCATATCCTTTTCAACAGCATTCATGAACCCTGAAATTTCTCCATCTATTACGTCTATTTCCTCAATGTCCTGAACTTTCCCGTTAAGAACTGGCTTCCCGTAGGAGGTTCTCTTCTCCCTGTTTCTGTTCAGGTTGCTCTCGTAGATCGTTCCTTCAGTGCCTACCACCTCATAAGCAGGTAAGGAAGGAGGATTTGCATATGCCCAAGAATAGTAAAATATTCCCGCCGCTCCAGACTTAAAATGAAACAGTGCCACTGAGTTATCCTCCCCTTCAATACTTGATTTACCCTTATTCACTATGGCGTCCAGATTGGAGAAAGGGCCTCCAAAATCAAGGAACGTTTGCATGTAGTGAATACCACCATCAATAAGTCCTCCTCCACCCATAAGTTTTTCAGTTGTTCTCCAACCTTGCTTCTTGAAAAGTTGCTGGCTCCTCACAATCACTGTTAAGATTTTCCCCAATTTCCCACTTTTAATTGCGTCAAGAGCGTATCTTGCAGAGGCATCGAAGAAATACTGTTCTGCAACCATAAATTTCACTCTGTTTTTTTCGGCAGAACTGATCATTGCCTTTGCATCCTCCAGGGAGTCTGCAATGGGCTTTTCAACCAAGACATGCTTTCCTCTTTTCATGGCTTTCTCAGCATATTCTCTGTGAATGGTGTGCGGCAATACAATATCCACCATATCATAATCTGAGTTTATAGCCTCACTGATATCCGTGAATGTTTTCTTAACACCATAATTGTCATTATACTTCGATAGGACATCCTTATTTCTCGAAAAAACAGAAAACTCAACACCCAGCCTTTTGTAACTATCTGCGTGTTCAAAACCAAATCCGTTCCCACCTAAAAGAAGAACTTTCATAATAACAAATCTGATCATAGTATTTTACTGTTCTAGGCGCTTAAGAGATGGAAAAATGATTCAAGTAAGGGGAATGCGCGCGCCCTTTCCCTTTTGATTTTTCCGTCATTTGAAATGCGCGAATCTGTTCACAGACCCTTTAAGTGATCCTTAGGTATCTCAGAGTGTCAACATATTTCCAAGGTAATTCTTTATAAATGATGAGCATTACCATAGATTGAGAGACCCTTCCAAATACTATGTTTCTTATGCATTTTTTGCCTTTTCAAACGGTCTTTACAGTATATTTGTAAATGTTCTTTTCTTTTCCCATGACAGTTTTGCCCAGCTCATATACTATCAACTAGCAAGTCAGACCTCTCAGCTCATCTTCTTTATCGGGTCGACATATTTTATACGTTACGTAAGCGCAAAGACGCTATTTTCCATAGGCAGTATTTTGAGAGCAATCTTCATTCTAGGGCTTCTTATATTCCCTGTATTTTCCAATAACGGGCTGCTGTTTGGTTTTATCATTGGCATCGCGTCAGGCATATTCTGGGGAGGCAACGCAACTTTCTCCAACCAGATATCCAGGCAAACAAGCAGATTTTCTTTCCTCTCAAAAAATTCATCCATTTCAGGTTTGTCCTCATTAATTGCCCCAACTGTTGGCGGATTTATAATAGCCTATTCAACAGCTGGCGGGATATTAAGATATTACAATGATTTTATACTCACTTTCATCTGCCTTGTACTGTCTTCGACGGTTGCAATTTTTATTCATACAAAGGGCGAGAAAGGCGGTCGTCTCAGGATATCAGATACGATTGTACATGAAGAAAGGTATAATAAATTCAGATTGTATTTTTTCAGCTCTTCAGTTCTGGCAATGATTCTTTCCACAGTGATACCTGTGTACATATTTTACATCACAAAGAATTATGTCATAACAGGAGCCTTCGGAACCGTGAGCTCGTCCATAGCCTTTGCCGCAAATCTAATGGCGCCAAAGATATCCAGGAGGTTAAAGCGATTCAGTGATGTGGCAATAATTGTTATAATTCTTGCATCATTGCTCTATTATGTGAATTTTTTCGAACAGACATTCTTTGTGTTTCTCGCCTCATCGCTGATCTTCTTCTTCCTTTCGCCTGTAACAAATCTTGGTATGAGCCAGTTCATGGTATACCTCGATAGTTTTGGCACATCCAGACATTTCTGGATTAACAGAGAATATTACCTGACTCTTGGGAGAGCAATATCTCTTGGGGCAGTTCTCTGGGTGTCAGAAGCATACAACATATCCTACGCAGCCTTACTTATGCCAGTATTCTCTCTATCCATGCTTGGATACATACCCCTACTGTCAGATGGAAAGCGTTCGAATGAGAAAGATGATTCGGTCCATTGAGATATGACGTTTTACTTGTCAGGTATACTAGAATTTGTAATCGTCTCGACAGCATTGTTTGAAGCGCCAATTGTCCTTTTTCGGAAAAGGTTAAAGTACATTTAGTATTTTTCAATTTATATGAAAATAACTTTTTCAAGTGCTTCGGGCGGAGTTTTGGACTCAAAAATTCTCAATGGAACAGAAGACCTTGCAGAACTTTGTAAACAGGATGGTTACTGGATAGATTGTGAAGAGTATGATAACGAAACACTGAAAACTCTGGGGCAGATTTTCCCTATGAATCCTCTCACTGTGGAAGACCTGGAGAATGCTAGAGATAGAATAAAGATAGATGAATTCCAGAACTATATCTACGCAGTGTCCAAAGGAGTTTCAGCCAAGGATGATGGGAATTTTGAATTCAAACGAGAAGAAATATACATGATTCTCACGGAAAAAAATATCGTCACATTTCATAAAGAAAAAACTGACATCATTGAACATTGTATTGATGCCATGAGAAATAGAATCAAGTATGATGAGAAAAAGACTCCATTAAATTCCCTTGTGCTTCAGTCAATATATGATTTTTCTGTGGACTCCTTCTATTCTGTGCTGTCAAACATTGAGACATGGATCTCTTCCGTGAGCACTCAGGCAACAGATCTGGACTCCATTAAATCCAGTGATGTTAAGGGAGTTAGAAATCTCATGTTTCTAATTTCAAAGGCCAGAAGGGAAATGGGAGACCTGAGACTCATGTTGTCACAACACAGGGATGTGATGGCGCTTGCTGAAAGAGGGACCATAAAGTATGTTTCTGTGGATATGATGCCGGCATTCAGGGATGTTTATGATCATACTTTCCAGCTCATTGAAACGCTGGACTCCTACATAATGAGAACAAGCGATGTGAGGGATCTGTACTTCACCATGAGAGCAGCCTTCACTGACAATATTCTGAGGTTGCTGACCATAGTCGCAACCATATTTCTGCCCCTCACCTTTCTAACGGGATTCTATGGAATGAACTTCACACAGGGTTTCTATGAACCGGGTTCTTCAACCATTTATGGATTTTATGCAATGGTAACTGTTATGATTGTGATTGCTGTATCCCTGCTCCTTGTGTTCAGAAGAAAGGGATGGATGTGATTCTTTATTAGTGAAACTTACTGAAACGATCAAAATTTAAATAGAATTATGCGTTAAACATATGATTAAGTGGGAGAAAAATTTCGTACAGGAGTGGAGTTGGCAAAAACTGTCAGGAGGGCTGTTGGTCAGGACAGAAGACTTTTAGTCTTTCCGTTTATTTCAGCGGTTGTATCCATGATATTTTTTTCTTTCCTAACCTGGGATGCTTTTTTCCTTTCAATGAGCCATAATTTCTTTTTAGTAACCATTCCCATTTTATTGATTGGATCAGTTATTGTAGAATTTATTTCCACGTATTTTGTAATGGCTCTTCTGATACTTTTTAAGTCAAGAGGCTCCCGAAATAAAATGAGTCTACGAAAAGCCCTATCTGAAACTAAATCCTACTGGGTCACCATTCTTGAATGGTCTGTCATTTACACTTTTCTAATTCTGCTGATTCTTTTTATTGAAACCCTATTTAGGGGATTTGGACGGCTGTTATTTGGGTTTGCAAGTTCCTTTTTGCTTGGAATATCTACATTATTCGTGATCCCATCTATATTGGAAACAAAGGCAAGTGCAAGAAAGGCAATAGGAGATAGTATGAAGACCGTGAAGAAGGGTTTCAAACCCAACTTTAGCGGTATTTTATTCCTGAATTTGTATACCCTGCCACTCATAATGATCGGTATGCTCTTTATAACCTTTGGATTTGCATTTTCTGATCTCACAACCATGAATTTCCATTTAACGAGTCCCCTACTCGGTCCCATTTTAGAAACAATTGGGATCGCGTTTTTAATCTTTCCAATAACTCTGGAGTATGCTTACGTATCCATTTTTAGATTGACTCTATATGACTATATACACGGAAAGAGTCTCCCGCCTTGGATTGACATTGAAGAAGTAAGAGCTGCCGTCATTCATAGAAGGTGGGTACATAGGTAGAAAAAGGTTTCATTCTTTCGATTAGCTGCTATTCCTGAGTTCGTTGTATTCTTTGAGCCAATCCTTCCCATTCCAGTCTATCTTTTGCATCATAACCCTATTTGACATGAGGAGCCTGTGCTCCTCCTCAAGCCTATCAGGCTTACAGGGAAAGCATGTTCCAGCTCTAATCCTCCGATTTGGTATTATTGTGGAAAAGATTTCAATTGCCCGGCTCATGTGAAAACATGATGTTACAATAAAAATATCGCTTTGATTGCCCATGCTATCGAGTAGTTCTCTGACATAAACGGCATTCTCAATGGTTGTTCTGGACTTTTCTTCCATCAATATGGGAGATTCAGTTTTGTCACCTGCGATCTCCTTCATAGCTCCAGATTCAGATTTATCAACTATGGGTGAGGTTTTTCCTCCACTGAAGATTAAATATTCTGCGTGTATAAGATTGGCAAATTCACAGGAAACTCCTACTCGCCCTACCATCTCTTCCGTTGGCCCTCCATCTCTGAAAGCGCACCCAAGACCTATAACGACATCTGCCACCTATGAATAGATCAAAAGATGTTAATAACTTACTGCATTTTTTAAGCATTCAGTTATGGAACCAGACTGCAAACTGTTAATATAATTCGAATGCATGCTTTTGCTATGACCCTGATGGAGGACGAAATTAAAGAAAGTTCTGAAGCGATCCGTAGAACCGGTAAATCTGTGCATGATAATTCACCTAAAGCTGCTGAGTTGGTAAAGGCTGCCTCCTTCGTGATCCTTACAGGAAGCGGCACGAGTTTTAATGCCGGACATTCTATGTTACTGAACTTAGTGAGAGCAGGAATACCTGCTCTGGAGATCAGAGCCCCTGATTTTTCATCCTATATCAATGGGAAATTCAAGAAAAAAACAGTTGTCATTGTACTTAGCCAGTCTGGTGAAAGCAGAGATGCAATTACAGCAGCCGAACTGGCAATTAAATCCGGTGCTTCCTTGATTGGAGTAACAAATGAAAGAGAGAGTGCCCTTGCAAAAATGTCTTCCGTATGCCTTCTTACGGATGCAGGAAGGGAAAGATCTGTTGCTGCAACAAAGAGTTTTACTGCACAGCTAGCCGCCCTGTTACTGCTTAAAGGAGATGTTGAGAACATAAACTATCAAGGCAAGATTGAAGAAATATCAAAATGGGCTAAAACATACACCGAAGACTTTTCTATCCTCGATCCTGCGGTTAAGAAGTTGAAAGAAAAGATTGTTATTCTTGGTGACGGCTATCTTTACAGCATAGCAATGGAAGCTGCATTGAAATTAAGAGAAACTGCAAACCTGACAACGGACGCTTTCAACCTCAGAGAGTATCTTCATGGACCAATCAGAACTCTGGATAGAAATACCACAGTAATTATCCTAGGACGCAGGAATGATGAGAACACAGAGGTGGTTGAAGCCGTCAGCAAATATGCTGGCAGTGTTGTGGAAATAGGAGATACATCCAATGCAGATGTGAAGATAATTCCTGTTGAAGAATGCCTTAAACCGCTAGTGTATGCACTGCCCATTCAGATAATGGCATGCAGAAAGACACTGAGCTTGGGATTGAATCCAGATAAACCAGATAAATTAACAAAGGTTGTAAGATAGATCTGATTGAGGATTTGATTGCATGACTGAAATTAAATTATCCGAAAGAGGCATTGAATTACTCAACAATATTCAGAAAGAGAATATACCATCCATTTCCAGAGGCGTTGTATGTTCTGTATCCCATGATGGAAATGTACTGTACAGCAATGCAATGGGAGAAATCCCTGAACTCTCATTTAAATATAGTAAGGATACAATTTTTGATATGGCATCTCTTACGAAACCACTTACGACTGCAACAATCGCCATGAAGTTACTGGATCGTGGGAAAATAGGCATGGAAGACCCTGTCACCAGCTACATGAAAGATGATGGGAATGCCTATCTTTCTAAATTCTCATTCAGAATGCTCCTCTCCCATTCCTCCGGATTGCCGGATGCATATCCCTTGCAGAAAAATGGCATCACAAGAAAAGATTACATCAACACAATTGATGCAATTTCTAAAAATTGCGAAGTGAACAAACAGGAGGAATACAGTGATCTGAACTATATTCTTCTGGGTCTGGTCCTTGAAGAGATCATGGGCGAAACCCTTGATGTTATAGCAGAGAAGGAGATTTTTAAGCCTCTTGGAATGAAAAATTCCTGCTTCAATCCCAATGTGGATAGAATGAAGATTGCACCTACAGAAATTACAGCAGATCGCGGTCAGGTGTGGGGAAAGGTGCACGATGAAAAGGCAGACGGACTTGGTGGCGTTACGGGTCATGCCGGATTATTCAGCACCATTGAGGATGTGGAGAAATATGTCAAGGCTTTCATGAACTTTAAACTGTTTTCCAGAAAGACCACGACTCTGATGACAACACCCGCCAATGAATATCTTGGAGGCACCTTTGGTCTTGGATGGATGATAAAGGGCAGTAGATCATTAGTTTCAGGGCCTTCCTTTGGATATTCCCTTTTCATGGGAGATTACTCTCCCATGGGTACGGTTGGACATACTGGGTTTACCGGTACATCTCTGATAATGGACCTTATGAACAAAATTTCTGTTGTCATACTTACAAACAGGGTCTATCCCACAAGGGAAAACACAGGTATACTGAAATTCAGGAGGCTCTTTCACAACATTGTGTTTAACAATCTGACACCTGAATGATTTAAGTTCCCTTAATTGCATCTATTCTACAAAATCATTTTATCTGTTACATTATTGTATTATAGGCGTTAAAACTTGACTCAGAGAATCAGCTTAAAATTCAAAATCCTTTACTCTGCCGGTATTGTAAAGAAGAATGAATTTCTGAATATAGAGGATGACCGAGTAATATCCATTTCTACCGACCCTTTAAAAGGCAATGAAATCATAGATTATGGTGATTATACCATAATCCCTGGCATCATCGATATTCACACCCATGGATATGGTGGTATGGATGCAATGGAATGTGATATGAATCAGATTCAGACATGGTCTGTGAAGTTACTTGCCCATGGCGTAACAGGATTCATTCCAACTTCAGTGTCCGCAACCAGCGAGGATATAAGTAAATTTATCAACAAATTCAAAGCATATATGAAAAATTCATCTGACGCAGGAGCGGAGGTACTGGGAGTGAGACTCGAAGGGCCCTTCATAAGTCTGAAGCGATCAGGAGCTCACAGAAAGGATCTGATTCGTGATCCTGCTATGAATGAGATAGAAAACATATGTATTACAGGAAAGGGTGTAGTGAGGATCATCGATATTGCGCCGGAACTCAAGGGAGCCAAGGAGGCATCGGTATACCTTAGAGAAAATGGAATACTTGTATCCCTTGGGCATTCTGATGCAGACTACGCTACAGCTCAGAAATTCCTGAAGGAAAATTTTAATCATTTCACTCATTTCTACAACGCAATGTCCCCCTTTCAGCACAGAGACGG
This sequence comes from Thermoplasmata archaeon, assembly GCA_021799315.1. GTDB lineage: Archaea > Thermoplasmatota > Thermoplasmata > Thermoplasmatales > Thermoplasmataceae > Cuniculiplasma. The sequence continues at coordinate 20,612 of JAJZAR010000004.1, forward strand.
TGGAATGGTGGGCGCAGGACTGCTCAGTAATAATTCTAAACTGGAAATTATTGCAGACCTGTTTCATATTCACAGAGAAGCCATAGAGATGTGCGTCAGAAACAGAGGGTGGGAAAATATCATACTCATCACCGATTCCATATCTGCCACTGGCATGAAGGATGGACTGTATGATCTTGGAGGACTCAGGGTCGAGATGAAAGATGGCAAATGCCACCTTGAAAACAGTGAGACCATAGCCGGAAGTACCCTGACACTGGATAAAGCTATTTTAAATCTTATTGACTCAGGCTACTCAATAGAGAATTTTATAGGGTCTCTAACGCTGAATCCCGCCTTATCTCTAGGTTTGATGGATCGGGGAAAGTTGGAACCAGGGTTAAGAGCAGATTTCTGTGTTCTTAACGGAGACAACAGCGTTGAAAAGACATACATAAAAGGAAGAATGGTATATTCCAAAAAATAGAGAACATGTTTTTCCTTATTTCTGCTTAAAGTGAGAAGGTGACCCATCTCCGCCTGAATCTCCTCTCCTGGCTCCAGATCCATACTTATCACATGTACATGAAGCATGAGCGCACCTGTTCCAGTGATTTTTCCATAAACATGCCTTCTCCACCAACCATTCCCTGCCAGATACCAGAGATTTTTGAGGAAAAAGTGTTGTATAACTAAGAAATTGCCAATTACTTCAAAGTGTGAAGTTAATGACGCATCATAAGATATTTAGAACTCTCATCCGATGGAAGCTCCGAAACCTTTCTGTCCAGAATTTTGGCGAGTTCGTCAATTTTCTTACCGTCAATGAGTATACCATGCTTTTCCATGACGATCTGCATGGAACCCAGAACGGCATGATATCCAAGAAGAGGCTTTTTGAATTCTGTGTCAGGATATCTCTTTGTAATTTCACTTACAAAGGTGTTCCAGTATATTTCACCGGATCTGTAAACGCCCCCATAGCCGCTGACAGGAATATTTGCACCCTTGAATTTCTTTTTGAGTGCAATGGCACAGGTAGCTGCTTCTCGGGCACTCTCCTTCAGGATACTTATTGCAGCCTCGTCACCTTTCTTTGAGTTTTCCCACACAAGAGTTGCAAGGGATGCGATGCCTCGTATATCCATCTTATCTTTGTAAATTTCATTTACAAGTCTTCTGGGATCCTGGACATTAAATTTATCCAGTATGGCCTGCAGGAGCATGTTATCAGGAAACGCGGAACGTCCATCTGCCATCTTTGCAGATTCCTGTATGGCTCTTCGTCCAATATAGAAAGCTCCACCTTCATCGCCGATGAACCATCCCCATCCGCTGCATCTTTCAAACAGATTTCCGTATTTTCCATAGGCGATCATTCCTGTGCCGGGTGCAACGATGATGCCGTCACTATCTGGAAATCTCGATCTGAATCCAGCTTCGCCGTCATTAAGGAGTTCATATTTTCCTTTGATGCCGTACTTGGATATGAAACCGTCAATTATGGATGTGGATATATCGGAATCCTTCACACCGGCAAGAGCAAATGTGTAAAAATCTACGTCCTTAAGGGAATATTCACTGTGATCTATGGCTTCTGTTATGGATTCCCATATGCTCCTGCTTGCCTCTTCAACACCCACATTTCTATAGTTTGAAGAACCTCTGACACCTATGGAAATTATATTTCCATTATCGTCGTACAGAACAGAAAAGGTCTTTGTTGCGCCACCATCGACCGAGATGAATACCATACTAAGAGTGAGTACACTTCTTTTAATTATCCTTTCTTCGCGCGCGCCCATATTTTGTTCGACGTTATGCTGTAGTTATGAATTATTAATATATAGAGGATTTTTCAATTCAATTAAAACACCCATATACAGAAAAATGCGTTTCTCCGAAAATCTATAATAGTGAGATAATGTATGATAAAATATGACTGCAAATCTTCTTGTTTTAATCTCATCGGGTAAGGAAGCAATTGGAAAGGCAAGCACTGGCATGATGTATGCGATCAATGCGAAAAAAAATGGCTGGATGGATGATGTTAGGTTAATATTTTTTGGCCCAAGCGAGGAGTTTATAGCCCATGCTGATGAAAACGATGATTTCTTAGGTTTACTTAAATCGGCAATGGAGGCCGGTATAACTCCAATGGCCTGCAAAGCTGTATCAGATGAACAACATTTCACAGAAAAACTGGAATTAAAGGGCATTGATACGGAATATGTCGGAAGCATCATAAGCGCATATATCAAGAAGGGTTATGAGGTTCTTACCTTCTAAAAAGTGGAAACTGGCTTTAACGGGGAACTACGTTTTTTATCTAGGCAGTATAAAAATGAGGCAAAAACTCAACCAATGGTAGGAATCCTACAGAAATGGAATAGAAACAATCAACGCTCTAAGTCTATCCTTTTTTTCCAACGTTTGCCTGGGTTTTGAAAATTCCTCTGCTGCTTTTCTCAAATATTCTTCACCTTTAGGGCAAGAACCAACATAGGTTGAGATATATTCTAAAACCAAATTCTTTTTTAATAAAGACTCCGCCAATTTTTCGACCGTTTCATCGTCTGTCTCAGCCACCTTCCTGGCAAGCATCATCAAATGACCTCCCGCACCGGCCAAGAAGGAACTCAACATGGGTCTTGCATACTGAACATTGGAAAGCTCCTCAATTTTTTTTTTCACTAATTCCTGTTGGGGTTGTTCAAATGCAACTGCATTCAGCTTATAATATTTCTCAACATAGTTCAATTTTGGTCTGACAATAGGTTCACTGAGAATCTGGTCTGCAACCATCTGCTTCACAAAATGATAAAGATTGGATCGACCCATGTTAAGATGTGATGCCATCTGCGTAACGGTCATTTCATTATCGTCAGCGAGAAGAAAAATGATCTTCATTTTGGTTGGATTTGAATAAGCCTCCAGAATTTTTTCCGTAATGTCATTGAATTCCATAGTTTCAAAAGTGTTATATAAATAAAAAGATTACGTATCAGTATGAATATAACGTATATTAGAAATTGTGATGTAATTAAGGTATTAGATAGTGAGCTTTTACTGCCCCTTTGGAAAAGAAAAGGGTGTTAATTTGAGTGAAAATGTAAACCCCTCAGAACCTTTGGGTAGAAATTTTAAATTTATGATCCTTAATTCTGGCATTGCACGAACTGCAACAGCAGCATTTGCCATTGCCATAGTCTGGATCACCCTAGAGTTAACCGGCTCTCCTATAATCTCCGGTTTTGCCGACAGTATGGTCAGTCTCCCTCTCTTCCTGAGTTTTGTGTTTGGAGCTTACATTGACAAAATGAGCGCAAAGAAAAACCTAGCTATCATAAGTTCCCTTGTCAGGGCGGCAGCAATGTTTCTCCTTTTCATTCCTCTCATATTTGACTCCCAAATTATTCGCATTATGGCCATCTTCTCAGTTTCATTCATTATGGGGATGACATCAGATATACTCAATTCAATCCGTTCAGTGTGGATGAAACAATTTCTTGTTGAGACCACTTATAAGAAAGGATCGTCATTGTTTGAGTCCATGACAACAATGGCTCAGGCTGCAGGTTATGGAATTTCAGGCGTACTATTGATTCTGGGATTTCACAGCACAATATACGTACTGGCCCTCATATTCACAGCTTCTACCTTTCCTCTTGTGACCATAAAAGATAGAAGAGATATTCCAATTAATGAAGAAAAAACAATAAAAGACTCCATTTCTTCAGGATTGAAGTATATCAGAAATTCTGCATCACTAAAATCAATCATAGTTATCACTCTTTTCCTTAACCTTGCCTTCGGTTCTGTCAGTATATTCTTCGCCTATCTGGTAGATTATACATTAAGGCTTCCAGCTACCTTTTATGGATTCCTATTTCTCATTATCACTGCCGGGATTATAGCCGGATCAGTATGGGGTTCCAAGGTAAAAGGAAAGATCGGCTTTTACAATGCAATTCTTCTTTCAACATTGGGATTGTTGTTAATTTCCATGGGGTTAGTACCTTTAATTTACATCGATTTTGTTATCGTCTTTTTCATGGGCTTAATGATAGGCATTGTGAATGTCATAACTCAAACAGGTTTTCTCAGGGTAATTGATAAAGATATGGTTGCGAGAGTTATGGGTGCGTTCAGCACATTTGGCCTTGGTATCACCTTTCTTTCAGGTGGGATAGGAGGTGTGCTCATTCATTTCATAACACTCAAATGGTCATTTGCACTAATTGGGGTGATTATCGCAATTGTTGCAATCATAAGCATTTCGTTCAGAGAGTATTACAACATATCTGTGTAATGCCTACTTATGGTAGAATGTAGTGACGGTTTTCCACATACCCAAACATTCAACGTAAAGCTAAATTCATATTTCTGTTTGCTCTGAACCATCATGGACGAAATAGCCAGATGCTCATGGAAGGGTATGGGAGACCCACTTTATACAAAGTACCACGATGAAGAGTGGGGAGTCCCTCAGCATGATAACATTAAGCTCTTTGAAGCATTGATTCTTGATGGATCGCAGGCTGGTCTGAGCTGGATCACCATATTGAAAAAGAGAGAACATTACAGGTTAGCTTTCGATGGATTTGATCCTTACAAAATGGCTGACTATGATGAAAAAAAGATCAGTGAGCTGATGAATTATCCAGGAATAGTGAGAAACAGGCTGAAAATAGATGCTGCCATAACAGGGGCCAAAAAATTTATGGAAATAACAAAAGAATATGGCTCCTTTGACAAATTCATATGGTCCTTTGTTCAATACTCACCCATAGTGAATCAATGGAAATATCAGAAAGAGGTTCCTGCATCAACCAGAGAATCAGAGGCGATGAGTGCCGAACTGCGCAGAAGAGGTTTTAAATTCGTGGGTCCTACTATTTGTTACGCATTCATGCAGGGAGTGGGCATGGTAAATGATCACCTGGTGGGATGTTTCAGACATGATCAGATTCAATAACATACAGACGGAAGCCTTTTTCCTTGATCTGGATGATACCATACTTGCATACAGTTCTCTTCAGAATGAGGCATGGCAAAAAACTGTGGAACAGCTCTCAATTCCTGAGAACCTGGGCAAAGAACTCGTAAAGGCCATAAATGAAGAGAACACAACTTTCTGGTATAGAGGCAATAATGCCACATACAGACTCAACCTCAATGAAGCGAGAAAAATCATAGTTTCCAGATCCCTGAAGAAGGTAGGAACAATAGATGAAAAGCTTATTCCTGAACTCGTTGAAACCTTTTCAAACATAAGGGAGAGCATGGTTCATCTCTTTGCCGGGGCATTGGAAACACTTCAAAGAATGCGTGATCTGGATGTTCATATGATTCTGATAACCAATGGTGCTTCGGAAGCACAGAGGGCAAAGATCAAAAAATTTTCCCTAGATGGATATTTTGATCACATAATCATTGAAGGAGAAGTGGGATTCGGTAAACCGTCAAGAGAAATATTTGAAAGAGCCCTGAGTCTCGCATCATGCAATGCAAAGGATGCATGGATGATAGGAAATGACCTGTTTGCAGATATTGAAGGGGCAAAAGGAGCCGGCATAAATACAGTATACATCAATACACAGATGAATTCAGAAGATTCCCTATCAGAATATGCTGATCTTATGGTCCCTTCCATAAGCGATCTGAAAAGATATCTGTGACATTACGTATGAAACTGCAAAATGTGTGCATTTCATATTGAAGGAAAAATAACATTATTAGGTGAACAGTATTCATATTTTATGTCACAGTTGAACAATATCAGAATAGAATTACAGGAAAAAACCAAAGAAAAGGCAAAGCAGAACGGAAATTCTGTACCCATGGAAAAGACCATCATAGGTACATATCATATGAATGGGAGCCCACAATTCTCGGCTGACCTGAAAACTGAAGCGTCGGTATTCCATATGAACTGTGATGAGCCCTCAGTACTGGGTGGACCGGCAATCAATCCGACACCTCTGACTTATCTCCTTTTTGGTGTAATGGCATGCTACAGTTCGTCTCTTGCATCACAGTGTGCCAGCGAAAATATAGAGTTAAAAGAGCTCAAAATAAGAGGGAAACTCATATATGACATTGGGCCAGCTGTCATAGAGTCACCAAATCCCATTATAAAAGGGTTGAACCTTGAAGTGATCAGCGATCGAAAATTGACTGAACAGATAGGTAGGGCATGGAAAAAATGCCCTGCTGTATTTGCCATACAGAATCCAATTCCCACAGACATAACACAGGTAGAATCCTGAGTTTATTTTCATACTCCAATAGCCATTCAACAACATCTATCTCGCAGATGTTCCGAGCGTAAACTTAAATGAATTCAAAATACCTACTGTTTCCTGAAATTCCTGTATTTTTTGAAGAAGAGTATGTCGTAAAGCAATTTTACAGATCCAGCTGAGTAGAAAACTGCTCCCGGCAGACTATCTATAAGAATTGAGGAAATTATAGGCCCTGGAACCATTGAGGCAGTTCGCAGTCCGTTGAATGTTGAATTTGCCGTCACCCTGTATTCCTCAGGAATTATGGTGTTTGTAAAACTGTCCCTTGCCGGAACATCCATCTGACTCGTTGTCTGCCTCAGGAACAGGAAAACTTCACTTATGATGAGACTGTGTATTATGGGGATCATAAGCAGAAAAACATTGCTGATAATGTGAGTGTATACCATTGTTCTCACAACGCCCATTCTGTTTGATAATTTAGACGATAATATGATTGATATGGCAGTGACTATGTTCACGATCAAAAATAGAATGCCCGCTTCAGAAAGTGTGATTTTGTACACATATTCAAACCACAGGGCAATTATAGCTGTATTTACAATCCCCGCTCCGAAGGCGTCCATGGAAAATAGATACTTGATGCTTTTAATGTTTGAAGCCACTTCGGGATCATCCACCCTTACCCTGGAAGATTTTCTTATGGTATTGGGGAATTTTACAAGGGCATAGGGGATGAATTGCCCAAGTGCCATTATGAGGTCTATTCCAAAAAGAAGATTATAATCTGGCACTTTATAGAAATAGAGGCTGAAAGAAGCTATGGCCGCAACTCCATAGGCAGAGAAATTGTACAGGGAAAAGGCATGGTTTTTGGATTTGCGCTCTGTTTCATAATAGCTTATGGTGTATTGTTCAATGGCAAGATTTGCTGTGAGATCCCTTCCGCTGAGTGATACCCCTCCTATTATTACGGCGATTATGTAGAAAATAATGTTGTGCTCCAGAATAAGCAGCAGCAATCCTATGGAGAGTAAAGAAGCAAGTAAAAACATCCTTGGTTTATTTCTTATATTCAGGTGTGGGAAGGCATATACAATGATAGATGAGGATGCCATACTTACAAAGAGAGCTATACCGACCTGTATGCTATTATAACCAAGGCTGGACAGATAAAAGGGTGAAGACACAGCAAGCGTTGTGAATATGAAAGACCTGAACGCCTTGGATACAGAAAGTTCATAGGTTGTCCTGTGCATTCATCTGAAAAGTAAGCTATGCGAATAAATGTTTTGCCCAAAAGGCATATGAGCCCGAGTTTTTCTTTGATGATGCACTTCGCGTGCTATGGTATAATTAAGTTTCAGTGGCATCAAATTTCTGCATCATCCTGAAGCCCAGACAGTGCTGATGCAGTCTCCCTCATATAGAGGCGTGTTATGAAAAACCCAAAGAGTGCGAACCCTCCAAACAGAAGCAAACCTGCCCAAGGTCCATAAGTGACAGAAAGAATACCATAACCTGCTACACCTATGAGACCGCCCACTCTGCCAAATGATTCGGAGATACCCTGACCTGTGCCTCTCTTCTCTGTGGAAAACTGCTCTGATGGAGAAATTACAATCGTCTTGTCTGGGCCCATGGCTCCGAAGAAATATGCAATGAGAAGCATGGTTATTTCTATCCATGCATAGGCTGTTCCGAAAAATATCAGAAGCACTGAAATCGCAATTAATGGAAGCGCCCTCCCAAGAAAGCCAACAGTCTGCAATTTTTTTCTTCCAACCCGTTCTATGAAATACACAGTTAAAACTGCTGCAGGGATTGTTACAGCCTTTACCAGTAAACTCCCAAAGGCAGATTCTGAGTCTCCCAGGTTAAGGGTTGTAAGCAGGATTATGGGAAGAAAGAGCGATAAACCCTGATCGCTCACCTGAT